>DAISKM010000689.1:0-1519 GCA_036820945.1 Pseudolabrys sp. | reverse complement strand
TCGTAGCCGGCGTTGGCGTTCATCGCGGGCGCGATCGCGAGCGTGGCCGTGTAGCTCAGCAAAATTGTGTAGCCATCGGGCGTGGCTTTTGCGGCAAACCGGGTCCCGATGGTGCCGCCGGCGCCGCCGCGATTTTCGACGACGATCTGCTGGCCGAGCGCAGCCGAGAGCTTGTCGGCGACGATCCGCGCCATCACTGTCGTGCTGCCCCCGGGTGGGAATGGCACGATCAGTGTGACTGGCCGGCTCGGGTAGTCGTCCGCGTACGCGAAACCCGACGCGCCCTCGAGCGCCAGGATTATGAAAGTCAAAGCCGCGTAGAAGAAACCCGTCCGTCCCCGCGCTCCGGCTTTCGCTCGCTTCGCGAGCTTCGGCGGGTTCGAGTCCGCCGAAGCGCAGAGCACGAAGGCGGAAAGCGGGGGCCTATTTCCGGATTTCCGCTCCCAGCCTCGCCAGCGCGAAACCGCTTTGGCTTCGCTCTGGCGGCGAATACGCGAGAATGAACAGGAACAGGATTCCAGCATCAGCTACTCGACTTTAAGCCCGAGCCTTTTCACGAGGCCGCTCCACTTCTTTTCCTCCTGGTCGATATCGGCCGCATATTCCGCTGCCGTTGAGGTCAACGGATCTCCGCCTTCGTTGTGAATCTGTTTTTGCACCTCGGCGATGTCGGCAAGTTTTTGCAGTTGCGCGCTCAGGCGATCGACGATCTCTTTCGGCGTGCCCGCAGGCGCGAGCAAGCCATAGTGCAGCACGGCTTCGAATCCAGGCATCCCCGATTCATCGAATGTCGGCACATCGGGCAACAGCGAAAAGCGCTTCTTGCTGGTGACTGCAATGGCGCGCAGCTTGCCGGCCTGGATATTGCCGAGGGCTGGCGGCAGCACGCCGAACGCGATCGGCACATGCCCGCCCAGGAGATCGTTCATGACCGGTGCCGTGCCCTTGTACGGGATGATCGCAACGTCAATGCCCGCTTCGGCCTTGAACAACTCGGCGCACATATAGCCCCCGGTGCCTACCGCCGAAGTCCCGAGGTTGAATTTGCCGGGAGATTTCCTGGCCATGTCGATGAATTCGGCGATTGATTTTGCCGGAAATGAGGGATGTGCAAGCAGAGCCACGGGCATCGAAGCGACCAGACCGACCGGCGCAAAATCCTTGCGCGGGTCATAGCCGGCATGAGCATAGAGACTCGGATTGATCGAGATGGTTCCGGTATGTCCGAGCAACAGCGTGTACCCGTCCGGCGCGGCTTGGGCGACCGCGCGAGTGCCGATGGTGCCGCCCGCGCCAGGGCGATTGTCAACGATGAACTGTTGACGCAAGGCGTCTGACAGTTTGGCGGCGACGACGCGTGCCATTGCATCGACGCCTCCGCCCGGTGGATAGGGCACGACCAGCGTGACAGGGCGCACGGGGTAATCCGCGCCGGCCGACGCTGCGACCAGGGCGAGCATGTGAGCAATCACCGAGATCGCGACAGCGGCCAATCGAGACATGGCGTTCTCTCCCCCGT
>DAISKM010000688.1:0-1526 GCA_036820945.1 Pseudolabrys sp. | reverse complement strand
ACTTTCGGCGGTGGCTTCATGGTGCAGACGTTCTTGGTCACCAACAACGTCAATCAACGCCCGTGTCTGAGCCGCTACGATGCCTGTCCTGAGCCGGGGGTGCTAGATGCGGCGGCGAGAGTTTTTCAGCGTGATTGGGGGTGCGGCGGCTTGGCCGCTCGTTGCTAGCGCGCAGCAGGCGCAAATGCCCGTGGTGGGCTACCTCAGTGCCGCATCGCCCGACGCTGGCGAACCAAATGCGGCTGCGTTCCGTCGGGGCTTACAAGAGGCTGGCTATGTCGGGGGCCAGAACGTAGTGATCGAATACCGTTGGGCCGACCAACAAATTGATCGACTGCCTGCGATGGCTGCAGATCTCGTCCAGCGTCATGTAAATGTAATTGCTGCGACTACTACTCCGGGGGCGCTCGCGGCACAGGCGGCGACCACGACCATTCCAATCGTCTTCGAGGTGGGGACCGACCCGGTCCGGCTTGGCCTCGTGACAAACCTAAACCGGCCGGGCGGCAATGTTACGGGCGTGACCAATTTGCTTGTGGAGGTTGCGCCAAAGCGTTTGGAGTTGCTTCATGAACTTCTTCCAACCGCGAAAGTCATGGCCCTTTTGGTCAACCCCGCCGATCGCGCTTTGGCCCAAGCCCAAGCGCGCGAGGTGCTGTCAGCGGCCCGCAACCGCGGGCTAGAGTTGCATGTACTCAATGTCAGGAGCGAAGGTGACTTTGATGCAGTCTTCGCAGACATAAAGCGTTTGCGAGTGGGCGGGCTTGTGATCGGCCCGGGCTCGGTCTTCCTTGGCGGCATTAATAAGCTGGCTGCTCTGACTGTTCGTCATGCCGTGCCTGCGATCTATTCGTATCGTATCTTTCCTGCGGCTGGCGGTTTAATGAGCTACGGATCGGACATTTCGGACAGCTATCGCTTGGCCGGCGTTTATACCGGCAGGGTTCTCAAGGGCGAAAATCCCGCCGAATTGCCAGTCGTGCAAGCAACCAAGTTCGAATTGGTCATCAATCTCAAAGCCGCTAAGGCGCTTGGCATCAGTGTGCCTCCGTCGATGCAGGCGCGCGCGGACGAGATGATCGAGTAACAAGCAGAATGTCCGCTTCTGGCCCAAAGCGGACATAACGAGCCGCGGCAGGCGTTCTTGCCATTCGGTATGCACACGACCATCCTTGGAGGCGGTAACGACGGTCCGCAAACCGACAACTATTAGAGGGGATAACCATGTCGGTACATCTGCCAAGACCTATTGAACGCTTCCTATCGTCCGAGAACGCCCTCGACCCCGACGTGCTGGCCGCATGCTTTGCGCCGGACGGCATCGTAAGAGACGAAGGCCGCACAAGAGAAGGGCTGGAGAACATCGTTGAGTGGCGGCGCGAAACCGCCGATAAGTACCAGCACACGTTCGAGCCACTAGCTGTGGTTGAACGGGACGGAAAAACGATTGTCGCTACGAAAGTTACTGGACGTTTTCCCGGCAGCCCGATCACTCTCGACTTTGTCTTCCGTCTTGAGAACGGCAA
>DAISKM010000687.1:0-1539 GCA_036820945.1 Pseudolabrys sp. | reverse complement strand
CGCGCGCGCCGGGCTTCCGCCGGAATCTGCCGAAACGATAAGTGCGCGCGTGCCGGTGCGGATCGCGTCCGAGCTGGGCCGGAAGGAATTTGTGTTGGTGTCATTGATCGAACGCGAGGAGGGCACGATTGCTTTCCCCACCGGCAAAGGCTCGGGCGCGGTGACGAGCTTTTCTCAGGCAGACGGGTTTATCGAAATCGACGCACTCGCCTCGTCGCTCAATGCCGACAGCGACGCGCAAGTGACTTTGATCGGGAGTTCAGCGCGCGCGCCAGATCTGGTGATCATGGGCAGTCACGACGTGGCGCTCGACGTGATCGTCGGCGCGCTGGCCGAGCAGGGCCTTTCGGCGCGGGTTCTGGCCGTTGGCAGTTTGGGCGGTGTGGGCGCGATCAATCGCGGCGAATGCGATGTAGCCCCTGTCCATCTGATCGATCCGGCCAGCGGACAAAATAATAAGCATCTCGTGGGAGCGGGCACGAGCCTGGTTCCGGGCTGGCGGCGCATGCAGGGAATTTTGTTCCGTCCCGGCGATGCCCGGTTTGAGGGGCGCAGTGCGCAGGAAGCGCTGAAGATTGTCCTGGAGGATTCCTCTGCCTTGATGGTCAACCGCAATGCCGGCGCCGGCACGCGCGTGCTCACCGACAAATTGCTCGATGGCGCGCGTCCGGCCGGCTATGCCAATCAGCCAAAATCACACAATGCCGTTGCAGCCGCGATTGCGCAGGAGCGCGCCGACTGGGGCATTGCGATCGAGCCGGTGGCCAAGCTTTACGGGTTAGGTTTTCTGCCCGTCTCGCCGGAGCATTATGATTTTCTCGTCGCCGACAGCCGACGTGAACGGCCGGGGGTGCACGCATTTCTTGCGGCCTTGCGCGACGAGCGCGTGCGCGCGCGTATTCGGGCTCTCGGCATGGAACCCGAGGGCTGAATTTCCGCTTATGCTGGAGGATGTTGGATGCCCATGCCGCACCCAATGAAACTTCTCTGCCTGCTTTTCGTACTGCTGGCCTTCGCATTTTGTCCGGCGCAGGCGCAGTTACGCGGTCACGGCGGACCGGTGCGCGCTCTGGCAATTTCTCCGGATGGCACGCATGCAGTGTCTGGGAGCTTCGATACTTCGGCGATCAGATGGTCGCTCGCAGCGAACTCCGCCGAGCAGGTGTTGCGCTTTCACGACGGCGCAGTCAACGACGTCGCCTATTTGAAAGACGGACGCATCGTCACCGCCGGCGCAGATGCTCGCATCGCAGTCTGGACACCGGGACAACAACAGCCGGACAAGATACTTGATGGCCATTCGGCACCGATTGCGAGCGTGGCAGTGTCGCCTGACAACACGATGCTCGCCTCCGCGTCGTGGGATCGCACTGTCCGACTATGGCCGCTGAACGGCGGTGAGCCACGTGTCCTTGAAGGCAACGCCCAGAACGCCAACGGCGTTGCGTTCTCACCGGATGGAAGGAACGTCGTCAGCGCCGGCTACGACGCGACGATACGGATATGGCCGCTCAAGGGCGGCAGCGAGATCGTGCGCAA
>DAISKM010000686.1:0-1542 GCA_036820945.1 Pseudolabrys sp. | reverse complement strand
CTGTTCACCGGTATCGCCGGCATTCTCTACATCTACCGCGAGTCGCGCGATGCGGTCAGGGTAATCGAGAGCCATGCGATATGCGACGCGCCCGCCGCGATCATGGCCCGCCACACTGAATCGCGAAAAGCCCAAGCGCTCCATCATTTGGACCATATCTCGCGCCATTGCAGCTTTCGAGTACGGCGCGTGATCTGGCGTCGACGGCGGTTTGCCGCTTGCCCCATAGCCACGTAGGTCCGCGCAGATTACTGTGAACGCGTCCCCAAGCATCGGCGCGACGGCGTGCCACATCGCGTGGGTTTCCGGAAATCCATGCAGCAGAAGCAGTGGCGGCCCATTTCCCTTACGGCGGATGAAAATGGTCGTCTCGTCCGCGTCGACTGTTGAGGCTTCGAAACCATCGAACATTGCCGCTACAACTATGCAGGGAGGGCATGAGTTCCTGTAGGAATGTCCGCTTTGGGTCAAAAGCAGACATATGCGGTGCACAAACCCATGTCTGCTTTACGCCCAAAAGCGACATCAAATGCGACATAGGGGAATGTTCCGCTAAGGACCAATAGCGGACATTGCGCCGCTCACTCAATCACCTCGTCGGCCTGCGCGAGCAGACTTTGTGGCACGACAATTCCGATTGCTCTTGCCGTTGGCAGGTTGATGACCAGCTCGAACTTGGTCGCCTGTACGACAGGCATGTCGGCTGGTTTCTCGCCCTTGAGAATACGACCTGTATAGATGCCGACCTCTCGGTACCGAACGAAGTCGCTCGCGCCGTAGCTCACAAGACCACCAACTTCGACAAATGCGCGCAGCCAGTAGATGGTCGGAAGGAGGTGACGCGTCGCAAGCGTCGCTAACTGCACGCGGCGGTCGATGAAAAACGGGTCAGCTCCGACAACAAGTGCTTCGGCTCGCTTCTGCACGAGTGCAGCAAACGCCATTTCAATTTCACGACTGGTACTCGCCTCAAAAACCTCGACGTGCCGTGCAGCGGCCGATGCCGCCCTTTCAACATCCTTGATTATACTTTCGGCGGAAACCGGATTGGTCCGATTGACAAGCAGGGCAATATGAGTGGCGCGAGGCACCAGTTCCTGCAGGATACCCAACCGCTTGGCCCCTAGCTCTGATGCCATGAAATTGACGCGTGATATTGCCGCCCGGACGGCTGAGACTTGCCACAATGCCAGCCCCTACGGGGTCGGTGCCTGCGGAAAAGACGATTGGAATGGTAGGTGTCGCTGCCTTTGCCGCAAGGGCCGTTGCAGTGCCTAGCGCGCTGACAATGACCGCCACCTGGCGCCGCGCGAGATCGGCAGCCAGTTCCGAAAGCCGACTATTGTCGCCGTGGGCCCAACGGAATTCGATCGCGACGTTGCGGCCCTCGGTATAACCGGCTTCACCAAGGCCCTTTCGGAACGCGGATAGAGCACTGGTGTTCGCCTCGGGCGAGCCAGGATGGAGAAATCCGATTAGCGGAGTGGTTGGCTGCTGCGCATGTGCAGTAGGCGGCAAAGCTGTCGTGGCCGCCCCTATCAT
>DAISKM010000685.1:0-1545 GCA_036820945.1 Pseudolabrys sp. | reverse complement strand
CTCCTGGATCGCGCCGTTGTAGTCGGGGTTGCGCGGGATACCGAGGCTGACGGCGCCTTCCATGAAGGCCTCGCAGAGCGGGTCCTGCCAGTCCATCGTGGTGACGGTGAGGCTGCCGTCGCGGCCGCGATAGGTGTCATCGCACTCGCCGACGCGCCGCTCCATCCGCTTGAAATAGGGCAGTACGCCCGGATAGCCCCAGCCGCGATTGCCGAGCTGCGCCCAGGTGTCGAAATCCTGGCGCTGGCCGCGGTTGTAGATGTGGCCGTTGATCGACGACGATCCGCCCAGCGTCTTGCCACGCGGCGCATAGATGCTGCGACCGCCGGTCCATGGACCCGGCTCTTGGCTGTAGCCCCAATTGACGCTCTTCATGTGGAACGTCTTGATGAAGCCCGCCGGCAAATGAATGTACGGGTGCCAGTCCGTCGGCCCCGCTTCCAGCACGCAGATGCGGCTCGAAGGATCTTCGCTGAGCCGGTTGGCGAGCACGCTGCCTGCGGAGCCCGCGCCGATAATCACGTAATCGAACGTTTCCATCGTCTCGCTTCTGGCGCGGCCTGTTACCGCGTCTTTTCGTTGAGTTGATAATTGAGATGCGCCTTCACCGTCGGCCATTCGCTGGCGATGATGCTGTAAACCACGGTGTCGCGCAACGTGCCGTTCGGTGCGATCTGGTGGCTTCTCAGAATACCGTCCTGCTTGGCGCCCAGACGCTCGATGCCGCGGCGGCTCTGGTGATTGAAGAAATGCGTGCGGAACTCTACCGCAATGCAATTGAGTTTCTCGAAAGCGTGCGTCAACAGCAGCAATTTGCACTGGGTATTGAGCGCGCTGCGCTGCACGCGCTTGGCGTACCAGGTCGAGCCGATCTCGACGCGGCGGTTGCCGGCATCGACGTTCATGTAGGTCGTCATGCCCGCGACCTTGCCCTCGGCATCGTACACCGTGAACGGCAGCATCGTGCCGGCCGCGAACAGGCCGAGGCGGCGGTCGATTTCCTTTTTCATGTTTTCGGCGGTCGGAATGGCAGTGTACCAGAGCTTCCACAGCTCGCCGTCGCTCACGGCTTCCACGAGTCCGTTGATGTGATCGTGCGACAGCGGCTCCAGCCGCGCGTGCGCGCCCTGCAGGGTAACCGGTTCAAGAAACGCCATTCCATAAACTCCGTTTTCACACCGTCATTGCGAGGAGGGACAGCGATCCTTCATCCGTCATTCCGGGATGGCGCGCGAGCACCAGACCCGGAATCTCGAGATCCTCAGATGCGCAATTGCGCATCATAGTTCGATGCTTCGCATCGCCCCGGGATGACGATTGCGCTTTGGCGCAATCGTCACTTATTCAAAAAGTTCAGCGCCAGCCCCGGCCGCGCCCAGTCCATCGCGATCAGCTCGCCTTTGCCCGACAGCGTGATGTAGGCGGTCTTCAGGTCCGGCCCGCCGAAGGCGATATTGGTAGTCACGCGGTCGCCGGTCGGCACCTGCTCGACGAGGGTGCCATCGGGCGCGATCACCGAGATGCAGCCCGAGATCAGGGTCGCGA
>DAISKM010000684.1:0-1560 GCA_036820945.1 Pseudolabrys sp. | reverse complement strand
TGGCCCAAAGCAGACATAAGCTAGTGCACTGCACATGTCTGCTTTCGGGGGTAAAGCGGACATGACGTTTTGCGGCGCAAATGTCTGCTTTTGATCCATAGCGGACATGGCCCGCACAACACGCAAAACTGAACGGATTATTTCCAGCGGGTAGTTCGCAGCGGTACTATGGCCGCGGCCCGATCCTCAGGTCGTTTCAAAGGAGGAAGCGCATGCTGTTTGGTCCCTGCGCCCAAGATGCGGCCGCCTCATTCTTGCCAGCCACGAGTTCGCTTTGTGCCGGCGGCGTCGGTTTCGTCACCGCTATGATGGCGACGCTTGCAGCAAATGCCCGCACCGCGCCGGCAATAACGCTTGGCCGGACCGTTCCGGAGGTCGACCGCCTTGCCGTGCATATGGTCACTGACAATATCGTGATCCAGTTCGTCCCGTCTGAAACACGCGACGGGCTCACTATTGAGCGGTACACCCGCGGCAACCTCGCGCCCGACCGGCCGCCACGCGGCGCGCTCAATGGCGAATGGGGTCTCGCCATGTACGCCGAATCCCAACAGGGTGGCGAGACGCGTCACGTTCTGATCGATTTCGGCTACACGCCGGAAGTGCTGCTGAACAACATGGCAATTCTTAATCTCGACCCGGCATGTTTCGATGCATTGGTCCTGAGCCACGGTCACTACGACCACTTTGGTGGCATGGTCGGGTTTCTCAAAGCCAACAAGGGAAAGCTGAAGCCGAAACTCCCATTCTATGTTGGCGGTGAGGATTGTTTCTGCATCCGCCGCACCCCCGCTGGCCAGTTCGGCGCCCTCGACCGCAAAGAGATTCTCGACGCCGACTTGTCACTGATGATGGCATCCGAACCTGCGCTGGTCGCCGATCATGCTTTCACAACCGGGCGCATCGGTCTGACCTCGTTTGAGCAACCACTCCAGCCGAGTACGGAAATTATCGGTATTTTCGATGGCTTCGGCTGTTTCCCGGAGAAAATGCCCGCGGCCAAGAATACTGGCGACTATATCACGGATGATTTCGAGCATGAGATAGGCACCACATTTTTGGTCAAGGACAGGGGCCTAGTTGTGCTGACATCGTGCAGTCATCGCGGCGTGGTCAACACCGTGCGCCAGGCGATCGCCGCATCCGGAGTAGATAAAGTATTTGCAGTGGTCGGCGGATTTCATATCGTTCCGCCGCTTGGCGACGACTACATCGGCAAGACCATCGAGGAATTCCGACGGATTAATCCGAATTATTTGATCACAGGGCACTGCACGGGTGATCGCTTCTACGATCTCGCACGAGAGGCCCTCGGCGATAAGGTGATCCACTCGGCGGTCGGAACGCGATTCGTTTTCGGGAAGCTCTAGGCGGCTTGGTCCATATTTGCAGAATGTCCGCTATTGGCCCAAAGCAGACGTAAGTTAGTGCAACGCACATGTCCGCTTTCGGGGGTAAAGCAGACACGACTTTTCGCGGGAGTCCGCTTTTGCGGTCGCTATCGAGAGTAAAGCGGACATCACTGTTTGCGGCGCATATGTCTGCTTTTGACCCAAAGCG
>DAISKM010000683.1:0-1589 GCA_036820945.1 Pseudolabrys sp. | reverse complement strand
CCGACCCTCGGCGTAGTTTTGGCATCGATGTCTATGACACGCTCGGTACCGAGCGCTTGGGGATTTCCGGGGCAGGGCGCGGCCACGACCCACGAGGGTGCGATGAGCGCGGCGACGGCAAAAGCAAAGATGCGTGTCATAAATGTTCGGCAGCGCGCAATTGAGCGCAATGTGTTGCTTACGGCAAGCCCATCGCTCGGTCGCAGTTTCAGCCTCTGAGCATTTGCTCCCGGGTGATTGCGGGCGTACAAGCGGCACGCACTTATCGACGGCAGGTTCCGAATGCTCGATCAGAAAGAAAAAAACGGCGAGGCCGAGACTGCGCAACTGCCGCGCAACAAGGACGGCTCGATCCGCAAGACCTTTGTCAAAAGTGTCGCGCGCATGATCGAGGCTCGCGACGCAGCGCATCTGCGCGCGTTGATCGGCGGCCTGCACGAGTCCGACATGGGCGACCTTATCGAGGCGCTGGAGCCCGAACAGCGACCGCGGCTGGTCGAATTGCTGGGCATTGATTTCGATTTCACCGCGCTCACCGAAGTCGATGATGCGGTCCGCGAGGAAATCCTCGAAGAGCTGCCTCCGCAGACGGTGGCAAAAGGCGTCAGCGAGATGGAGTCCGATGACGCGGTCGCCATCCTCGAAGACCTGCCAAAAGAGGAACGCGCCGAGATCCTCGATCAGATCCCTCCGCCCGAGCGAATTCCGATCGCGCGCGCCCTCGAATATCCTGAGGATTCCGCCGGCAGGCGTATGCAGACCGAGTTCATCGCCGTGCCGCCGGATTGGAACGTCGGCCAGGCGATCGACTACATGCGCGAAACCACGGAGCTGCCTGACCACTTTTACGAGCTTTATGTGGTCCGGCAGGACGGGCATTTCCTCGGCGCCGTGCCACTGGATCGCTTGCTACGCAGCAAACGCCCGGTACCGATTTCCGGCCTCATGGATGTTGAACGCCACCGGGTCAGCGCCACTCAGGATCAGGAGGAAGTGGCCCGGCTATTCCAACGCTACAATTGGGTGGCAGCCCCTGTCACCGACGGAGAGGGTCGGCTGGTCGGGGTCATCACCTTCGATGACGTCGCCGACGTGCTCGAAAAAGAGGCGGAAGAGGACATTCACGCCCTCGGCGGCATCACCCGCGACGAGGAATTGTCGGACTCGGTGTGGACCGTCGCGCGAGGACGTTTCAACTGGTTGCTGGTCAATCTCGCCACCGCGTTTCTTGCGTCGTCGGTTCTGGGCCTGTTCGAGGGCCAGTTGCAGAAAATGGTGGCCTTGGCTGTCCTGGCGCCGATCGTGGCAAGCCAAGGGGGCAACGCAACAACCCAGACCATGACGGTCGCAGTACGCGCGCTGGCAACGCGCGATTTGACCGATGCCAACGCTTGGCGGGTGATCATCCGCGAAGTCATGGTCGGCCTGCTCAACGGCGTTGCCTTTGCCGTCATCACCGGGGTCGCAGCGTATGTGTGGTTCAGGGTACCCGGTCTTGGCTTTGTCATCGGCCTCGCCATGGTTTGCAACCTGGTGGCGGCGGCGTTGGGCGGCATCCTGATTCCCCTGGCGCTGCATCGGCTCAAGAT
>DAISKM010000682.1:0-1608 GCA_036820945.1 Pseudolabrys sp. | reverse complement strand
TGTTTGTGTCCAGCGTATTTCTATTGATGCGGCCCTCAGCGCTCTCGACCGAAACGCGGTTCGTGGCGTTCCAATGATCGTCGGATTGCAATGGCTGGCGCTCAACCGGACACGAGTTGCTGAACTGCTGCGCTAGGCGACCCGCTTGACTGCGGTGATTTCACTTCCCGCCGCCTTGATGCGCGCTATCGCTTCCGAAGCTGGTTCGATTGCTACCATCATATGGTGCGCGTTGGCGTGAATCAGCGTTTCCGGGTCGCGGGCAATTGCAACGTGACCTTTCCAGAACACCAGGTCGCCGCGCCGTAAGCTTGCCAAAGAGGATAGTTTCCCCAACGACAGTTCCTGCATGTCGCTGTCGCGCAGGCAAGCAATTCCGGCGGCATTCAGCGAAACCTGCACCAGACCCGAGCAATCCATTCCCAATGAAGTCTTGCCGCCCCACAAATAAGGCGTGCCGACGAATTGCTCCGCTACCGCCACGAAGTCGTTTTGGCGCGCCTTGATCGGGACTATGAATGCTTCGGGCACATGCCAACCCATTGCAGTGATCGCGAAGCGTTCATCTTGGCGTACGATCGTCAGCTGTGCGCCCATCGGAAGCGACGCAATGACCGGCAACCTGATGTCGGGGCCTTGAAATACGATTGCGCGAAGCGCTGCCACCTTGTGGGTCGCAGCGGGTCCGCTTGCGCCAAGCGCGTTGGCCGACAGCCAGCCGACATAGCCGTCTGTCTCGAGTTGGCCCCAAGCCCAACCGTCCTCAGTCGTTTCGTAAATCATGGCGCGTTCGCCCAGCAATGCCTCGGTGTCGAGCCGGGCATCATGCGATGCCGCGCGGCGCACGGCAGTAACAGGCTCGATGATCTGGTGGCGCGTGCCTTCGACGAAGCGCTTGGCTTCGACCTGACCCTGCAAATGCCTCGCCGCAATCTCAGGCCGAAAGGGATTTATGCGGGGATCAAGCGCAACCATGGCTCAGGAATAACGCTTGCAAAGCAATGAATAGATCGCGCGCGCGGCCTGACACTCGGCGCCTTCCGGGCGTCCAGGTTTTGCGGCTGGCGTCCAGGCAAAGATATCGAGATGCAGCCATGATTTTATCGTAACGAACCGACTCAGAAAAAGTGCGGCTGTGATGGCGCCGCCATGGCCGCCTGTCGCCACGTTGCTCAGATCCGCGATTTTTGAATCGAGCATTGTCTCATAGGGCTGCCACAGCGGCATGCGCCACAGCGGATCGTTCTCGCCCGCCCCGCCACGGGAAATCTCGTCAGCCAGGGCGTCATCCTTGGTGAAGAATGGCACGACCTCGGGTCCCAGCGCCACGCGGGCGGCACCCGTGAGGGTGGCAAAATCGACAATCATCACAGGCTTGTCTTCGTCCGCGAGCGCGAGCGCATCGGCCAAGATCAGCCGGCCCTCCGCATCCGTGTTGCCGATTTCGACTGAAATGCCCTTGCGCGAAACGTAGACGTCGCGCGGCCGGAAGCTGGCGCCGGAGATCGAGTTCTCCACGGCGGGGATTATGACCCGGAGCCGGACCTTCAGGCCCCGAGCCATAATCATATGAGCGAGGCCGAGCGCGGTTGCCGCCCCACCCATGTC
>DAISKM010000681.1:0-1632 GCA_036820945.1 Pseudolabrys sp. | reverse complement strand
CTTCAGCTATCCACAAAAACGTCGGCCGATTACCCCATCTAAGGGCCAATAGCGGCGTCGACGACAGCTCACTCGCAATGCTAGGTTGCCGCGCCCGGCAATCTGACCGGGGCAACATTCTATGGAGCGTGCTGTGGCTACTGGTACCGTTAAATGGTTCAATCCAACAAAAGGATACGGCTTCATTCAACCGCAAAGCGGCGGAAAAGATGTGTTCGTGCACATCTCTGCGCTAGAGCGCGCAGGCTTGACCACCCTCAATGAAGGCGCGACGGTCGACTATGAGATTGTTTCCGATCGGGGCAAAGAGTCGGCAAGTAATTTGAGGGTCCGCAAATAAATTCCCTCTACGTCCCCCCGCAGCGGCAATTATCGAGGACGGGAACCATGAACGTAGTCTCGTCAGCCGTCTTAACAACCGAGCCTGTCGCCTCCGAAGGTGTCGTCGCGGCCAGCGTCTATGTTGAAGGCCGGCGCGTCGCCAATATCGCCATTGATGAAGCCTCGAGTTGGCGCAGCCGGCCGGGCCATGTGGTGTGGATCGGGCTGCACGAACCAGACATGGCGCTCTTGACCAGTGTGCAGCGGCAATTCCAACTGCACGATCTCGCCGTTGAAGACGCGAACCACGCCCACCAGCGACCGAAGATCGAACAATATGGCGACGGCCTGTTCATCGTGGCGCGCACTGCTCAACTGGTTGGCGAAAGCATCGCATTCGGCGAAACTCACCTGTTCGTAGGCGAAGGATACCTTGTTTCGGTCCGTCACGGCGCATCAACGTCCTACAAGCCGGTGCGAGAACGCTGTGAAAGTTGCCCGCGGGCGCTGGCCCGCGGCGAGGACTACATCCTCTACGCCATTCTCGATTTCATCGTCGATAATTACTCGCCGGTGATTGAAACTATTCAGGAGGAAGTCGAAGCAATGGAGGCGCTTGTGCTTGCAAGCGCGATGACCCGGGCGCAAATCGAGCGGTTGTATCTGCTGCGACGCGACCTGTTGCGCCTACGAAATGCGGTCGGTCCCCTGGTTGAGGTCTGCCGCAGACTTGAGCATGACAATCTACCGATGGTGCGGCCTACCATGCAGCCGCTGTTCCGTGACGTCACAGACCACGTCCGGACGGTTCAGGAGCAGATCGATTCGCTTCGAGAGGTCCTTGCATTTGCCTTTGAGGCGAGCCTTCTGGTCGGCCAGGCTCAAGAGACCGTGGTCTCCAAGAGGCTCGCCTCATGGCTTGCCATCATCGCAGTCCCGACCGCGATCGCCGGTATCTACGGGATGAACTTCAAGAACATGCCGGAACTGCAATGGGAATATGGTTATTTCACCGTCGTCGGACTGATCTTAATTACCTGCGCGACGCTGTTCTGGCGGTTCCGGCGCGCCGGATGGTTGTGAGTTCGAGGCCCGCCGATCCCGTGCAGGCAGTGGCCTGTTTTGATTTCGGCACGGCCCAATCGGTTCGCCCTATTCGTTACATTTTCCTCCTCAAAGCACTCCATTTCGGTGGAGCGCGTAGAGGCAGAGCCTCTCAGATCCAGATATCCAGCTGTATTAGTTGCTGATCGGCTAATGTCCGCTTTGGGTCAAAAGCGGACATTTGCACTGCAATAGGCCATGTCCGCT
>DAISKM010000680.1:0-1649 GCA_036820945.1 Pseudolabrys sp. | reverse complement strand
TGTGCAAAAGCTCGATCAACTTGCCCGGCAACGCTTCGGCAAGCGGGTTATCCACCTGGCGGTCCGCTGGATGCTTGATCAGGGCGTCACCACGGCGCTGTGGGGCGCGCGTCATCCCAATCAACTGCTGCCTGTTGATGAAATAGCGGGCTGGCGAATTGATTCCTCTACAAAGGCCGAGATCGATCGAATCCTGCGTGAAACTGTAAGCGATCCGGTCGGCCCGGAATTCATGGCGCCGCCGGCGCGCGGCATCGCGGCGTGAATGGACACGCCAAATTGCAGCAGTGTGACGCTATGGCCAAGGTCGAAATATTCCGCGAGAACGATACGGTTGGCGGCCTGGCCGAAATCGAGCGCCCACCCACCAAGCAGCGCGGCGAAGCGCCAAACATCAAGGCCACACCCAGCGTAAAAACGCCGCTGACATTTCCCGCGAAACCCACAGGCGATTTGTTGGCGAAATCTGAGGCGGTCCCAGTATGGCGCCGGCGCCCCTCTTTACGCGCGTCGCTGATGGTCGCGGGTATTCTCGCGGTTCTTGTCGGCTCGGCGGTGTTCTGGCTGCGCGGTGGACGCTACGCGTCCACCGATGACGCTTATGTGCAGGCAGCTCAGCTGCTGGTGACGACCGATGTGTCCGGCTTGGTATCGTCGGTCAATGTTCATGAAGGCCAGGCTGTCAATGCCGGCGACTTGTTGTTTCAACTCGATCTCAAGGCCTTTCAGATTGCATTGGATAATGCCAATGCCAATCTGCGCGAAGTCGGCATGACAATCGAGTCGATGAAGGACGACTATCAGGCCATTCTTAGCAACGTTGCCGCGCAGGAGGCGCAAGTCCAGTTAGACCAGGTCACCTTCGAGCGAAACGCGGCGCTGGTCGCTAGCGATAGTGTTGCCCGCCAAACCTACGACCAGGCGCGCTACATGCTACAATTGGACAAGGCCAAGCTTCTCTCCTTGCGGCAGCAGGCCCAGGTCCAGCTCGCCAAGCTCGGCGGCGATCCAAATATTGCGGTCATCGACCATCCGCTTTACCGGCAAGCGAAAGCCGTCGTCGATGAAGCACAACGTCAGCTCAATCATGCATCCGTGCACGCGCCATTTTCCGGTATCGTCACGCAGGTCGATGCATTGCAACCCGGGACGTATCTTGTGTCGCAAACCGCTGCTTTGACCGGGGCCGGCGCAATCGCGCTGGTATCCAACGATCACAGGTGGGTCGTTGCCCAAATGAAGGAAACCGACCTCACCTACCTCAAGCCAGGCCATCACGTCGACATCACCGTTGACACTTACCCCGGGCAAGTCTGGTCCGGAACGGTCGAAAGCATCAGTCCTGCCAGCGCTTCGCAATTCTCGGTGCTGCCGGCACAAAATACGAGTGGCAACTGGGTTAAGGTCGTCCAGCGGATTCCGGTGCGGATCGCGATCGCGCACAGGCCCGGCGCGCCGGTTCTGCGCTCCGGCATGAGCGTCTACGTCAGCGTCGACACCGGGCATCGCCGCTCGTTGAGCGATCTGTTCTAGTTAACAGGACGGATGCGATGACTGTGCCGTCAACCGCTCAAGCTTCAAATATGGCGAACAGCACTATCATTACGGTTTGCGTGATGGCGGCCACGCTGATGCAGACCCTCGATACC
>DAISKM010000679.1:0-1661 GCA_036820945.1 Pseudolabrys sp. | reverse complement strand
TATGCTGCCCCCATTGGCGTGGGAGGACAGCATGCGGCCGTTCGAAGGGATCCGGGTGATCGATGCCACACACGTGCTGGCCGGGCCGTTCGCGACCTATCAATTGGCCGTGCTGGGTGCTGACGTGATCAAGGTCGAGCATCCGGAGGATCCCGACCAGAGCCGCGGTGCCGGCACTGACAAGGAGCTCAATAGTCGGAACATGGGTACCGCATTTCTGACACAGGCCTCCAACAAGCGCTCGATCACGCTCAACTTAAGGAAGGACAAAGATCGCGACATCCTGAGAAAACTGGTCGCAACGGCCGATGTGTTCGTGGAAAATTATCGGCCGGGTGCATTTGACGCGCTCGGGTTAGGCTACGAGGCGCTTAGCGTGATCAACCCCCGCCTAATCTATGCATCGCTCTCGGCGTTCGGACAGAAGGGACCGCGTAGTGAACAGACCGCCTACGACCACGTGATCCAAGCCACCTCCGGCATCATGGCGATGACTGGCACGCCCGAGGTCAATCCGGTCAAATTCGGCTCGCCTGCGGTTGACTACGCAACCGGCATGACCGGCGCCTTTGCATTGACCGCCGCGCTTTATCAACGTGAGCGCACCGGCAAGGGTCAGCGCATCGATATGGCGATGCTCGACGTGGCGCTGATTCTGATGAGTTCGCATCTGACAGGCTATCTGCGCAACGGCGTGCATCCCAGTCCGAACGGCAACCGCAATCCGCATGCGACAAACAGTGCATATCAAGCCAAAGACGGATTGGTGATGCTGGGCGCGAGCAACTTAAGGCAACAGCGCCGGTTGTGGATGCTGCTCGAGCGTCCAGACATGGTCAAGAAGACCAATGAAGAGCGAGACGCCGATCGAGAACGAGAGGCACAAGTGTTGAGCGAGATCATGCTCATGCGCACGGCGGACGAATGGGAAAATTTCTTGCAAGCGCGCCACGTACCGGCGGCACGCGTGCGTACAATGGGCGAGGCAGTGGCCGATCCACAGCTTGCGAGCCGACGAATTATCCATCACCACGCGGGAGGCAACGGAGTCGATAACGGTTTCGGCGTCCCGATCGCGGCCTTTACGTTTGCGCACGGTGGCCCGCGTATCGACACGGCGGCGCCTGCACTCGGCCAGCATAACGAAGAAATCTTCAAGGAGCTTGGCGTTATTTGATGAAAGTTACTTTGCTTGTGCGCCGGATTTCTTGACCAGTGCCGACCATTTGATTTCCTCGCGGTCGATGTCTGCGGCGTATTCGTCGGGCGACGTTGGCAATGGTTCGGCACCCTCGTTTGCGATGTGTCCATGCACTTTTGGGTCACGCAGCGCCGCGCGCAGCGCGACGTTTAGCTTGTCGATGATCAGTCGCGGGGTGCCGGCGGGCGCAACGATACCATAATGCAGCACAGCCTCGAATCCCGGGAGACCTTGTTCGGCGACCGTCGGCACATCAGGAAAAGAGGCCGAGCGTTTCAAGCCAGTTACACCCAGCGCACGCAACTTGCCCTCCTTCACCAGTCCGATCGCGGGCGGCAACGAAGAGAAGTAAATCTGCACATGACCACCGAGCAAATCACTCAGCGCCGGACCGGACCCCTTGTAGGGAACATGCATGATCTGTATGCCGGCTGCTTCGGCGAACAACACTGTGCCGAGA
>DAISKM010000678.1:0-1670 GCA_036820945.1 Pseudolabrys sp. | reverse complement strand
ACTGGCGGGCTCACCGGACACCAAGGCGGGGCATTCTATGGGCGGCGATCAGAACGGATTCCAGGTCGCCCGCGGTGTGAATTTGAGGTAGCCGATATTGGCACCGAGCCGCAAGCCGACGCCCGAGCGGATCGGTACGACAATGATATTGCCGGAGCCGAGCGCGGTCATGCCAAAGCCGCCAATGACATAAGCCGAGCCGTCGATGCCGGCGAAGCGCTGATAGATCGCCTCGGTCGCCGGAAGATTATAGACTAGCATCATCGTTCGTGCGCCTTCGCCGCCGACGTCAAAACCGATTGACGGGCCTTCCCAGAACACGCGGCGGTCGCCCGCATTCCTCGTGTAAAGCGTGCCGTCGCCGTAGCGCAAGCCAGCTATGAGAGCGCCGCCGGTTTCCTGTCCAAGGACATAGCCATTTGGCTGGCCCCAGCGGCTGAACGCTTCCTCAACGACTTTCGCCAGTCCACGCGATGCTGTGCCGAAGTAGTCATACCCCTGGCGTTTCACCTGGTCAGATGTAAACGTATCACTGCGATGAGGCGGTGCAGGTCGTGGCGGTCGCTGGTACTGACCCTCGGCACACTCGGGGGCAAAAGCGATAAGACACAGCAAAAGGGCACCCAATGTCGCGCGCATCACTTGCTCCATGGAGGGCCGATCCCATACGGCTCCCGGCACATCTCCACCCTGTTACATTCCACGCCGCGTTGACACAGGCCCGAGCGCCACAGAGAGGATCGCCCACGCGATGTGAACGAACGGGCGAGCGGAAACAACACGCGGAAACGCCCGCAGTCACGCTGCCTGTCGTTCGGTGTCCAACGGCGGACCAGGCTTCGATCGGCCATTTTAGTATACAGACCAGATCAAGGAACATGAGGCTTTAACAAGCCACTGCCACGCGCACGCACGCGGTCGGGACACGAACAATAGGGCGCCACTAGGCGCCACTGAGCGAGGCGGCATAGTCCGTTGCCAGTGGAGGACCTGCGTCATGCTGGACCTATCGAGTTTAAAAACTTGGATTGATGGTTTGTGGGCCGTCATCAGTGCTCCGCACATCGTAGTCCCATTGTTGCTCGCTGTAGCGATTGCGGCTTGGTGGTTTCGAGGGACATTCGAAAGAGTACGACGAGAAGGGTTCCAATCGATTATCGCCGGGCGAGATGCACAAATTGCCGGCCTAAATATGCAAATGGCAGTAGCTCAGGAACGCCTTCGGCTCGCCAATGATCTGCAACAGTATGCTTCCACCAGATTCGCAGATGCAGAAAAGGAAACCATGAAATTAAAGCAGCAGTTAGAAGAAAAGGCTTCGCCAGAGGCCCTTGCACTTACGGCAAATGTTGCTGCCGCAATGCTAAGCAGTGCCAATGTTGCTCTGTATGGCGCGATGAAGGCTTACGAGAAGGCGGACGAAGCTAAACTCACGACTACTGCGCCCTCGGGCCGAGAGCCCTGACGCCTCACGCCAAACGCGAAAGCGGCCAATAATAGAATCGTCGCGCTGCGACAGCCCCTAAAGCGTTTCAAGTCGCTTTTTTAGTTTTGGAGATGGGGTGATACGATCCTCCACTAAGTCCTGCTTCATCTGGTTTTCTAGCATCTCACAAGCATGGACTATTAGGAATTTTGGATTCTTCCCGCCGGTCGGCAACTTGATATTT
>DAISKM010000677.1:0-1683 GCA_036820945.1 Pseudolabrys sp. | reverse complement strand
CTGCGAAAATCGGCGGCAGCACGAGCCCCTGCACGGCGCGCCAAAAGACAAGAGCGGAAAGGCTGGTCGAGAGACTCACCATCACGGTCGGAATGACCAGGACGAACATCGCCGCGACGATGACTCGTTTGCGGCCGAGCACATCGGCAACCGTACCCGTGAAGGGAGCGGTTAACGCCACCGCCAATGTGCTTACGGTTATGGTGGTCGAAATTTCAGCGGCGCCCACGCCGAATTCGGTCGACAAGAGCGGCAGAATAGCTTGCGGCGAATAGAGATTGATGAAGGCACAGTAGCCCGCGATCCCGGCAGCCAGCCGCAAGGCGAAGGAGTTTTGTGCTCTCGCGCTGGTCATTCGTCAAAACCCGGGGGTGCGACGTCTCAAGCAAGCTATGCATCGGTTCTGCACCGGATGTCACGGGAATACGCGGCGGGCCTGCGGCTCACCATACGCATAGCTGGCTGGCTATCGCTCCAGCATCGTCTCGGCGCGGATGAGGGTTTCCTCGGGCGTGCCGGACGCGTCGACCTTCGCCCATTTGATGGTGCCGAGGTCGAATCCTTCCTGCCTGCGCGCAATGATAGCGTCCGCGTCCGAAGCGTCGCTCGAACGGCTGCTCACGCGAGCGAGGCGCGTTTCGAGTTCCGCAGTCAGGAAGATGCCCTCAAATGCGTCTGGTGCGATTTTCGCAATTTCGGCACGTTCGCCAGGTTTGGCGAACACGGCATCCACGATGACCGAATGGCCGGCCGACACCACGCGTCGCGCCTTTTCGGCAAGCGCTGCATAAACTTTGGCCGTAGCATCGGCGGTGTAGGCGGCTTCAGGCAGTTTGTCGGTTTCACCCACGCCAAGCAGTGCCTTGCGCTCGACATCGCTGCGCAGCACCACCGCGCCGGGCAATGGATGGAAGCGTGGCGCCAGTGCGCGCGCGAGCAACGATTTCCCTGTACCGGATAGCCCGCCGATCGCTACCATCCGCGGCTTACCCGGCAGCAAAAGTTTTTGTGCCAACGCAGCATAATCCCGTGGGCCGTGCGTAAGCTCGGCTTGCGATCCGGTTTGCCTAAGCCGTGCAGCGATAACCTTGGCGCGGATTGCCGCGCGCGTGGACATGAACAGTGGCAGCGCTGCCAATGCATCGAGATCGTGGATGCGCTGCGTATCCGCCAAATAACGATTGAGCACAATATTGGCCGCCTGATGAAGCCGGCGCTCGACCAGGTCCATCAACAGAAAAGCGAGATCGTACAGAACGTCGCCGGTGGCAATGCGATCATCGAATTCGATGGCGTCGAAAAGCACTGGCTTCCCATCGATGATGACTATGTTGCCAAGGTGCAGATCGCCGTGACACCGCCGCACCAAACCGGCGCGCTCACGCGCGACCAGCAAAGGCTTCACGCGTTCCAACGCCGCCAGGGCGGCTGCGGCCAGCGCACGCAGGTCCTGCAAGGAAACTGAAGGCTCAGATGCCAGTTCCGCCTCGTTCTGTTCGATAATTTCGGCGAGCGCTTCGCTGAAGTGGGAATTTGTGATTGTGGGCGTGACGCGATGTGCCGCGACTACCGCGCGCCCCAGCGCATCGGCAAGAGCTTCATTCAGGCGACCGGCATCGGCCAGATGATCGCACGTCTGGCTCTCGTCGAACCGACGCATCTCGACTACCCATTCTACTGGTT
>DAISKM010000676.1:0-1693 GCA_036820945.1 Pseudolabrys sp. | reverse complement strand
CGTGCTTGGGCATTTTGTTGGTAGTAGCGTGGCTCATCCACACTAGCGGTTGGTAGTAGCGTGGCTCATCCACACTAGCGCGATGCCGGCGCAGCGCCAGCGGGACAAGGGTTGATTTATGGCGACGGTGAATTAGGCCGCGTCGGTCCGCCGATGGATCAGGCCAGCCGTTGCGAGCTTTGTCACATCGGCCACGTCATCGTCATTGAAATGACCGCGCCCGCGCATCGCCAACATTGCGCCGACCCGTTCCAGAAACGTCGATCGCTTTTCCTGCGGGATATCGGCGGCAAACGTCATCAATGTTTGAAGTTGAGCGTCACTGAGCCCGAGCATGGTGCGCAAAGGATACGCCAAAAAATAAGCCCCACAAGCGGATGCGATCTTATTGAGCCGGGTTCGCCGCGTTGGCGATTATCGTCCCCTCTCGTGTTCAATACATTGTTTCAAGCTGGAATAGCTATCGACCGACCGATTGGTGCTGCACTGCAGACGGATGCTTGAGTCAAGTGTATTCCAGATCTTCGCCAACTCGTCGCGTGATTGCTTTTCCTGTAATGCTCCAGCTGCCATGCAAGCCGGTTTAGACACCGCCGGCTTCGGTGCCGCCTCTTCGCATTGCTTCTTCACCGCTTCGTCGCCGTTGTCGATTGGCAACCCGAAAATCACTGTGTCCCGAGTTTGAGCGCGCACGGCGGTCGCGCCCGCGATCATGATCGCAATGCCCAGAAGCAAGCTGCGCATGGAAAGACATATTAGCGCTTTACGGGGCAACAAGTGTCAAGCCAGTGTTGACGGCAAAGAGTATGCAGCTCTGCGCAAGATAAACAACGATCGTGCCCTCCGATCCTACCCCACCAGCCGCTCGAACGACCCTTTATAAAGTGGTCGTTTGGCTGATATGCGCAGCAGTTGCCATCGCTTGTCTTTATGGATTCGGGTTTTGGGCTGGTGACTACTCTGGCGACTGACAGAGACTTACATCACGCTCGCTTCGATCATCCCGCGGATACCGCTTGAGGGCGTCGTCACTATCGGCATCATCGGCACGCGGGCCTATCCTAGTGCTATGCGCCGGAAAGGCACATTGAGAAACGCCGTGGACGGACTCGCACAGCCGGCGCCGCGCGAGTTGTTGATTGAACACCTACGAGAGCGCGGGCGTGTTAGGGTTAATTTCGTAAGTTCTTTCGGGTCAGCGGTTTAAGGGATTACGTTAATAGGTGCGTGATTGCGTGATAGATGGTGCGAGACACTTGATGCGCGTCATCGTTGCCTTGTTTGTTTGCACTTTGGCCGGTCTGTCCGTGCCAGCCTCCGCGGAGACGTGCCCCGGCAATCCAGACGCCCTCGGCACCAGCCGCGTGCTGACCATCAATCCCGGCGAATTCACCCTGCTTGGCACCATGCAGTACAAGCAGACGCTGCCGCTGAAGGACCACGAGGTGGTGCTCACCTTCGACGACGGCCCGCTGCCGCCCTACACCGACATCATTCTCGATACGTTGGCGTCGCAATGCGTGAAGGCCACCTATTTCCTGGTCGGCCAAATGGCGCATGCCTATCCGTCCGTCGTCCGGCGCATCTACAACGAAGGCCATACCATCGGCACTCACAGCCAGCACCATCCACATTTCGAGCGCCTGTCGATGCGGCGGGTTGAGCGCGAGGTCGACGGCGGCATCAATTCTGT
>DAISKM010000675.1:0-1707 GCA_036820945.1 Pseudolabrys sp. | reverse complement strand
CTTTGGCTTGGGTCGCCATCATTTCGGAGTAGAAAATCTGAGTGAGATCATGAAGATTTTTGAGCATAGTTTCGAGTTTGATGCCGCCGCCTATGTATGGGACGTTCCAAATCAGGTGGGCGAGCTGGTAAACTTTTCTCGCTACGTGGGCGAGATCGAGTAGCTCCTGCGACCAAGACCTTGGCCAAATTAGCCTTCGCGTCGCCGAGGTTTTTTTCAATGTCTTCCATATTGGCTCGCTCGCTGCCCGCCGCAACGTACGCGCCTGTCGCCTCAGCGACTTGTGTTTTGCCGCCAATTTTTTGCGCGCCGCTGCCACGCCAATTCGCCTCACCCTTTGATTTACATCCGTTTTCGCAGTCGATCAGAAGCCGGGCGGTTACGGGCGACGAACACGCTTCCTGCGGCAGGCGAGATTATGCAATGGCGCCGCCCGCATAAGCAGACCAGCACTCGTTAGTCTCATCGCAAAGAGATGTGGCGCTTAAAGTTGGCGATGTCCGCTTTTGGCCCAAAGCAGACACGAGCTATTGCAATGCACAGGTCCGCTTTCGGGGGTAAAGCAGACATGACGTTTTGCGATGCGAATGTCCGCTCTTGACCCAAAGCGGATATTGGACCTCCGTCCAACTCGATTACCGCCGATGTTAGGCTCATTGTCACGCGCGAAATTATTCGTTCGGCCTTGAGGCCATTGCAGAATCCTGAAAAGTTCGGCCCGCGCGACCGGCAATAAATTGAATTTGCAACAATCCACCGCTCCAACGGGGAGAGACCATGCCGACACTCACCTATGACAAGGAGATCACCGCACTTCTGGTGATCGATCCGTATAATGATTTCATTTCCGACGGCGGCAAAATATGGAATCGCATTCGGACCGTTGCGGAAGCGAATGATTGCGTTCCTCATATGCTGGAGGTGCTGAATGCCGCGCGAAAAGCGAGGCTTCGGGTCTTCTATGCAATGCATCATCGATATCGTCCGGGCGACTATGAAACGTGGAAGTACGTCGCGCCCATTCAGAGAGCAGCGTGGCGAAACAAGAGCTTCCAATACGGCACCTGGGGCGGAGAATTCCGCGCAGAGTTCGTTCCGGCGGCAGGCGAGATTGTCGCCACCGAGCATTGGTGTTCGAGTGGCTTCGCCAACACAGATTTGGATCTGCAGCTCAAGAAGCACGGCATCCATCAGCTCATCGTTATCGGGCTGATAGCGCATACCTGTGTTGAAGCGACCGTTCGCTTTGCCGCTGAGCTCGGCTACGAGGTCACAGTGGTCAAGGACGCAACGGCGGATTACTCGGACAAGGAGATGCACGCCGCGCTCGACGTCAATCTCCCGAACTACGCTAGGGCTATTGTTAGTACTGAGGAGATCTTGGCTTCGATCTCGGCTCTTGAGGACTTTGGCGCGGGCGTCGAGCACTCCGACTCCCATGCAAGCACGACAAACATCGATCGGAATCCGGAAGGCGTTCATTGATAAAAACAAACAAGCTCCTGATCGCCGCGGTACTCGCAATCGCAATCGGGGTTCCGATTGTGGGCTTCGTGGGGGACATCAACATGGCGCAACCGACAACACCCGCGGGCGAACGAGTCGCATTCTTTCATGGGCTTGCCGACGGCACGGCTGCCAATCAATCAGGGCTCGCCTCCCTTGAACGCGCGGACGCGTGGCTCAATTCGCCGCCGCTGTCAGCGC
>DAISKM010000674.1:0-1726 GCA_036820945.1 Pseudolabrys sp. | reverse complement strand
ACCTTGAGTCCCGGGATCATCATGCACCAATTCTCGACGCTCTGACTGTGCTGGGCGCCGAAACGCGAACCCGCGCCGTTGCCCGTACGTACCACCAATGGGCATTTGACCTGCCCATTCGACATGTAACGGCTCTTGGGAAACTCGTTGGCGATGTAATCGAAGCAAACCGCGAAAAAATCAGAGAACATGATTTCCGCAATCGGCTTCAGGCCGGTCATCGCCGCGCCCATTGCGGCGCCAAGAATGGCCTGCTCGGAGATCGGAGTATCGCGCACGCGCAACGGGCCGAACTGTTCAAATAATCCGACCGTCGCCTTGAACACTCCACCGGGTTTGCCCACGTCCTCGCCCAGAAATACGACGTCGGGGTCGCGCTCCATCTCCTGGGCGATGCCGCGGATGACCGCGTCGCGATAGGTCAGTTCCGCCATGCCCAACCTCCATCGGCGTAGACATCGCTGGCGATGATATCGAGCGGCGGCGGCGGCGCAGCCTTACAAGCTTCGGTCGCATCATCGACCATTTTTCGCACTTCCGCGTCGATGTTCGCGATCACTTTTTCCGCCACACCGAATTGCAGCAGCCGCTCACGATAGATCTTGATCGGATCTCGCTCCTTCCAGCGATCGAGCTCGCCCTCTGGCCGATATTTCGCCGGATCCGCCCGCGAGTGTCCGCTGTGCCGATATGTCAGACATTCGATCAGCGATGGGCCCTGGCCCGCACGAGCCTTTTCATATGCCGTCTGGGCTGAGCGATAGACCACGTCAGCATCGTTGCCATCGATGACGATGCGCTCCAGTCCGTAGGCCGACGCGCGATCAGCGGCCGGCTGCGGCACTGCTGTGACGTCGGCGATCGGCGTGTATTCCATGTAAAGGTTGTTCTCGCAGACGAAGACTACCGGCAGTTTCCACACCGCTGCAAAGTTGAGCGCCTCGTGGAATGCGCCGATATTGGTCGTGCCGTCACCGAAGAAACAAACCGACACGTCCTTGGCGCCCTTGTACTGGGCACGCCATGCGGCGCCGCACGCGATGGGAAGATGCGCGCCGATGATCGCATACGAGCCCATCACGCCGTGATCGACCGAGGTCAGGTGCATCGAGCCGCCCTTGCCGCGCATCAGGCCGTTGTCGCGCTGCATGAGTTCGCCCAGCACTTTCTCCACGCTGACGCCGCGCGCGAGGGTATGGGCATGGCCGCGATAGGTGCAGAATGACAGGTCGCCGGGCTGCATGGCGCCCGCAAAGCCCGCTGCCACGGCCTCCTGGCCGAGCGACAAGTGGCTGGTTCCCTTGACCAGATTCTGCAGGAATAGATCGTAGGCGCGCTGCTCGGCTTCCCGGATGACGACCTGCATCCGGTATATTTCGAGCCGCTTTGCTTCGCCGATATCGTCGTTGAGTCCAGAGCCCGCCTTGGCCTGCGCGCGGTCCTTTGCCGTAGCCATAAATGATCCTTCGCGATCGAAATGTCTCTGTAGTTGGGCAGGAACTTAGCGCCCCGCCCGATGATTAGGCAACCGGTGCGGAAGGTTCCCTCTTTCCGCGCACCGTTTCGCGATGAAGCAGATAGAGGCCCGAGGCAATTACGATCGAGCCTCCCACGATAGTCCAGAAGTGGGGCACGTCCCCGAACACCAGGAAGCCCAGCGCGGTCGTCCAGATCATCTGTGTGTAAATGAACGGCGCGAGTGTCGATGCCGGCGCCAACCGGTGCG
>DAISKM010000673.1:0-1738 GCA_036820945.1 Pseudolabrys sp. | reverse complement strand
CAGGGTTACGCGCTCTTCCCCCACATGACCGTGTTCGACAACGTCGCCTACGGGTTACGGGTGCGCAAAGCCGGCGCCACGGAAATCACGGAAAAGGTAGATCGCGCGCTCGAAATGGTGCAGATGCGGGAATTTGGTGGCCGGCGCGCGTCGCAGCTCTCTGGCGGCCAGCAGCAACGCGTGGCGCTGGCGCGTGCTTTTGTGTTCCAGCCGTCGGTGCTGCTGTTTGACGAGCCGTTGTCGAATCTAGACGCCAAGCTGCGCGCCGACATGCGCATCGAGCTTCGCGACCTCCAGCATCGGCTCGGCATCACCTCGCTTTACGTCACCCATGACTTGGAGGAAGCGCTGGCGATGTCGGATCGAATCGTGGTGATGCGCGACGGACTCGTCGAACAGATCGGCACGCCCGACGAAATTTACAGCCTGCCGCGCAGCGAGTTCGTTGCTGACTTCATTGGTTCTGCCAACTTAATCCGTGGACGCCACCGGCCCGATCTAGACAGCGACGGCCTCACCGCGCTGGAAACCGCGACGGGGCAGCTCATCTACGGTATGGCTTATGGGCGCAGGGCCCGCCCTGAGATGACCGTCTCGGTGCGCACGGTGCACCTACGGATTTCGCAGGAGCGGCCGGCGGGGGAACGAAACGTATGGCCGGTGAAGATTGAAAAGACAGTCTTCCAAGGCGATTTCAGTCAGATTCATCTCTATTGGGGCGATCAACGCCTTGTCGCCCGCTGCGCTGCGATGGAGCCGCTTGCGGCTGGCCGGGACGTCTACTTGGCGGTCGAACCGCGGCGTGTCGTGCTGCTAGGCGCAGGAAACTCATAGAAATCGAGTGGAGTAAACCCGCCGCGATAAACCTTATCGGCTGTTGGGTTCGCTCGGCTCGATCCGATTTTTCAGGTCCGACGTCCGCTTTTGGCCCTTAGCGGACATTGGTGTTTGCACTGTGAATGTCCGCTTTCGGGGGCAAAGCGGACATGGCGCCACGTAGGGCACGCTATTGCCGGCGAACTGGATCGAGGTCTTTCGCTGTTCTCCTGGCCAACGCGTCTCCGCGATCTCCAACGATGCAGGACATTCTCACTCAGCATCACCGAGCTGACTGACTAATGGACACCGATTGCACAAAGGACCTGTCACACGATGAAGCGCGGGCAACTCTCGACGCTCTGATTGCGAACAAGGCTCCCGTCACGGCGCGGGAGGCCGTTGAAATCTTGAAGCTCAAGCGGGCATTAGAGGCCAAGGCCGAAGAACGGATAGAGTCAAGGCGGTAGCGGCAGATGTAACCGCACTGCCGAGGCCACGCCCACGCAGAACGCCTCCGTCCCTACAATACAATGAACCCTGCAACCAACAGAAAACCAACTACGCAGGCTAAGACCGCGAGCAGCCTTAGCTTCCTTATCGCGTCTCAGATTCTCGCGAACTGATCGCAACCTCAACGCGGTGCGCCACATAGTTGCTATCCTGCCTGACTTTGCTGCTCATGTGTCCACCTTGGAAAAAGGCCGAGAACGTCTTTGAGTTTGTACTTTAGGATGTTCGGACGTTAGCCCTTCGCCCTCACGACTGGTTTTTTCACTATCGGGCACTGGGGAATCATCACATTGCCGCTGGCTGGCGTGATCGGTGTGGTGAAGCCGGGGCCGCCAAGGATGCAGGTGGTGCGACGGAGCAAATCATAGGTCACTATGACAGAAACAAAGCCAATGAAGCCAGTAACAGC
>DAISKM010000672.1:0-1747 GCA_036820945.1 Pseudolabrys sp. | reverse complement strand
ACCTCGACCCCTTCGACCCACCCCACTTTAATTCCCAAGTACCCGCGCAGATTGATCTCGAGGCCCGTTCCGCTGTCGGTTAGTCCCGCATAAAAGCTGTCCCGGAAGTCGCGCCCAACCGCGTTTGGCGGCAACATCACGCCCAACTCCGGGGTGGCGCGCAGAACGGCCGCGATGAAGCTGTTGCTGTTCGGCCCCGGCCAAATTCGGTAGTCGCCGGCATGCGCATAGTCGTAGGCCTTTACGGTCTCTTCGATGTGCGGAATGAGCCTTTCAGCCTCGGGGCCGGTGATATCTGCTAGCGTCACTGGCACGTTCCCATACCAGCGGCCGTCGACCGGCCAGTTGTTCACGCGCACGGGATTGCCCCAGCCAACGACGTCATAGCGAGTCCAGCGCATTTCATTGGCGCGTTTCAGCACGATCCAGCTGTGCACCGAAAAGACGCCTTTCCAGGCACCCGCCGTGCCGGTGAACACGACGATACGGGCGGGTTGAAAGTCACTTGCCAAGGGCAGCTTCCTCGTGCTCGACCAGTCGGCCTCCCGCCATGAGCGCGGGTTGTTGCCGATCGTGTAGATGAGTGCGCGTGCGAGAATGGGTGCGAGAAAGACGAACAGTATGATGAGCATCACGATAGTTCTTGATTGAGAGCGAGGATTGAAGGTCATGACTGCGCCACTATAGCGGCTTTCCGGCCTAAACGTGGCGTTCGTTGCGTTGCAGTTGCAAGAACAACCAGGAATTGCTCTGCGGCACGCGAAAGATCGTCGAGCGTCAAAATCCCGCGTTTTCCCGACTTTCGAACGGTGCGCGAAATGAGAGGCACGTGCACGAAAGCTGTAAAACGCGGGCCATTTTGCGCGGCCGCCTCCGTTGCGCGCCAGCATAGATAATTGCACAGGTAGCGACCCGCGTCGCGCGAGACCAAGACGGGAATTCGTGCGTTGCGGGCGGCAGCGAACAAATGTCGAGGCCGCGCGGGCATCGACAAGGAAGAAGGCCCGCCACCGACAATCGACCGCCTGTTCAATGTATGACCTGAGACGTCTGGAAAGGACGTCAGCGCATTCCGTGCGAGCGTTTCGATGCGGACCACCTTTGCGCGGGTGGCGAGCCCGAACATGAGAAGCGCATCGGGCTTGTGCTTTGCGATCAGCTTTGGGAGTTCTTCATCAACAACGGCGTAACTGGTCCGAAAGATATGGGGCACGATTGTCACATCGGCCAGGAGGGGCCTGCGTAGCCGGGCCAGCTTTTCGACCAGTGCTCCTGTCGGGTTGAAAGGGGCGCCTGGAAATGGCCCGAAGCCGGTGACAAGGATCGTTGCGGCCATCAGACGCCCAGCAGTTGCGCAATTTCTTCGACCGCGAGCATAGGCACAAGTTTTCCCGCGGCGACCTGCGCTTCGGACTGCCGCAATTTCGCGCGCACAGCCGCGTCACTGCGCAGCCGCGCGGTAAGCCGCTCTTCGAGCATCGTCCACATCCATTTGACCTGTTGGTCTCGCCGTCGCGCCGCCAACTCGCCCGATTCCGTCATTTTTGCTTTGTGCGACAGAACTTGAGCCCATAGTTCGGCGATGCCGTGTTGAGCGAGCGCAGAATAGGTGACGACCGGCGGCGACCATGTCGCTGAGTGCGGCGTCAGGATATTGAGTGCCGCACGATATTCCGCCGCTGCCAGCCGGGCTCGCTCAATATTGTCGCCGTCGGCCTTGTTGACCGCGATCATATCGGCAAGTTCG
>DAISKM010000671.1:0-1770 GCA_036820945.1 Pseudolabrys sp. | reverse complement strand
TAGCGGACATCACCGATCTATTCGATCACCTCGTCGGCGCGAGCAACGACTGCAGGGGGTAAGCTTAGGCCGATAGCTTTTGCTGTCTTGAGGTTGATTACCAGCTCGTATTTGGACGCTTGTTCCACAGGCAGATCGACTGGTTTGGCGTCCTTGATAATTTTGTCGATGTAGATGGCGGCGCGCCGAAAAGAATCGATAAGGCCCGCGCTGTAGCTCATGAGACCGCCTGCCTCCACATGTTCCTTGTTATTGAACACCCCCGGAAGCCGGTACTTAAGTGCGAGTTCTGCGATGCGTGCGCGATACGAAAAGACGAGCGGCGCTCCTGCGAAGAGACAGCCGCCGACCCGTTCCTGCGCCATGGTCGCGAATGCCTTGTCAAAATCCTCGGCGGTTTGCACCGGTACCATTTGGAGCTGAACCCCAAGCTTTTCGCTGGCAGCTTCAGCGGCCTGCAAGGCAAGCCGGTACGAAGGCGCTGTGGGAGTAAACAGGATGCCAATCGTGGTCGCCCGCGGTACCACCTCCTTCAATATCTCTAGCTGCTTGGCGACCAGGTCGGTGAGCACAACGGTCAGTCCCGTGATGTTTCCGCCTGGCCGCGGGAGACTCGCCACGTGCCCGAGGCCGACCGGGTCGGCATGGGTGGCGAACACTATGGGGATTGTCTTGGTCGCTTGTCGGGCCGCCTCCACCTCAGTTGAAGAAGCCGCAAAAATGAGGTCGACATTCATGCCAACCAGCTCGTCCGCGAAATTAGCCAGTTGATCGACCTTTTCCGTCCAGCGAAACTCAATGATAATGTTCTTGCCCTCGATATAACCGAGATCGCGCAAGCCTACCTGCAGCGCCTCTATCCGTTTCGCATAAGCAGAAGCGGGACCAAAACCCAAGTATCCGATCCGCGTGACCTTCGTCGCCTGCTGCGCCCTCGCCGAAAGCGGCCAGGTGGCAGCGACACTTCCTAGGAGCGTGATGAACTCGCGCCGCTGCATGTGCCCCGTTGCGAACACGCATAATACAATCGCTAAAGCCTAACCGCCCTCAAGCCGAACCGCCGAAGCAAGAACTTCAGCGCCATGCGTAATGCGCGATAAGCGTCAACGTGCGGCAAGGGGCGCAGCACGAGGACAAAGGTTGGCGGGCTATCATTGCTCATTGTGGCGCGTCGCGGCCTCTGCCATCGCGGCATTGTCGGCCTCATGCGTCAGACTGAGGGCGGCGTGATAGAGCAAATGCGCCGCAACGCGCGGCCCGTGCAATTGCTTCAACTGATCGATCGTGATGATCGGGATTGGTTGATTGCCAGAATGGCGTATTGCGGAGCGCAGCGATCAATCCGATTTCGTCGCACTCGATTGCAAAACAGGCACGACCCAGTTTTTGCCTGGCCCGGTGTTGGCGAACGCGGATTGCGGTCACTGTCCCCATGAATAGAATTTATAAACCGGCACCAGGCCTTGTGCTGTAACGTGTTACGTGGGCCGCTATTTAGTACGCTTTCACTTTTGCCACTTGAATTCGTATCGCCGTTTTTTCGACTTCGATGCAGCCTTTTCCAATTTGAAGAACCTGTCGCGGCCCGATTGCTTCGGTGTGTAATCTCGTTCCACTTCATCGTCCGGCGCCTCGTAAGAGGGAAGCCAGGCGATCGGGCCCACGCCTAGCGCTGCATTCAATTCGCCGTTCAACTGCCACCACGCCTCGCAGGCGGGACATACCGACCCATCCGAGCCGGGTAGTGGCGGGCATTGGCATTGCCGATCC
>DAISKM010000670.1:0-1775 GCA_036820945.1 Pseudolabrys sp. | reverse complement strand
ATTGAACTGGTGCAGAACTTCGCCGCCCAAGCCGTTATCGCAGTTGAGAACGCACGGCTGCTCAACGAGTTGCGCCAGCGCACCGATGATCTCTCAGAGTCGCTGGAACAGCAGACTGCAACGTCGGAGGTGTTGCAGATCATCTCAAGCTCTCCCGGCGAGCTTGAGCCGGTGTTCAACACCATGCTGCAAAATGCAGTACGCATTTGCGACGCCAAATTCGGCCATCTCTGGCTGCGCGAAGGAGATGCGTTGCGCATCGGCGCAACTCATGGCGCGCCTTCAGCCTTCGTCGATTATCTGCGCAACGAGCCGATTTACCGGCCCAAACCAAAAACAGGACTTGGAGAGTTAATGAGGGCCAAGAAAACTTTCCACTTGGCTGATGTAGCAGCGCTACCGACGCACGGGGACAAGTTGCGCGAAGCTACGATCAACCTTGCCGGTGCGCGGACCCTGGTCGGAGTCCCGATGCTTAAGGAGAATGAGGTAATTGGTGCAATTGTCATCTATCGCCAGGAGGTGCGGCCCTTCACCGACAAGCAGATCGAACTGGTTAGGAATTTTGCTGCTCAAGCCGTCATCGCAATCGAGAACACGCGGCTGCTGAGCGAGCTTCGCGAGTCGCTCCAGCAACAGACAGCCACCGCGGACGTACTGAAGGTCATTAGCAGATCGACTTTTGATTTACAGGTAGTGCTCGACACGCTGGTCGAGTCCGCAGCGCGACTTTGCGGGGCGGAAATGGCGAACATTTGGCGGCCTAAAGACGGTGCCTATCGCCTCACGGCAAGCTATGGGGTCACTGCTCGATACAAGGAGTACCTAGAGAACAAGGAATTTTTGAACACTATTTCCATCGAGCCCGGCCGAGGCACGATGGTGGGCCGGGTCCTGCTTGAGAGAAAGACCGTCCATATGCACGATATTCAGGCCGACTCGGATTACAAGCTGAGCGGTCTCGTCGCCTTAGGTGGCTATCGTACTATGCTCGGCGTCCCCATGCTTCGCCAGGGCGATCCAACCGGCGTGCTTGTGCTGGTGCAGTCCGCTGTCCGTCCGTTCACAGATAAGCAGATTGAGCTCGCCACGACGTTTGCTGACCAAGCTGTCATCGCCATCGAGAACGTGCGGCTGTTCGACGAAGTACAGAGGCGTACTCAGGAATTGAGTGAATCGCTTGAACAACAGACCGCCACCTCGGAAGTGCTGCAGGTCATCTCCCGTTCGCCCGGCGAACTACAGCCAGTATTTCAGGCCGTGCTGGCAAACGCGACGCGACTTTGCGCGGCGAAATTTGGCCATCTTTATCTCTGTGAAGGCGACGCATTCCGCTCAACCGCAATGTACAATGTGCCGCCGGCGTTTGCCGAAGCGCGGCGGCGTGATCCTTTGGCCCACCCCGAACCAGGAAGTGCGCTTGATCGTCTCAGCAGTTCGAGACGGACGGTTCACATTCCAGACGTTACTGCAGATGAAGGACATTGCGCGTCTGCCAAGGTTTGTCATGGCCGTGGAGCTCGGCGGTTTTCGAGCCATGCTTGCAGTGCCGATGCTGAAAGATGCAAATCTTATTGGTGCAATCATAATCTACCGACAAGAAACTGGTACGTTCTCCGACAAACAGATCGAACTGGTCAAGAACTTCGCGTCACAAGCGGTGATCGCCATCGAAAACACGCGTCTGCTCAACGAACTGCGGGAATCGCTTCAGCAGCAAACCGCGACCGCCGATGTGCTCAAGGTTATCAGCCGCTCGGCCTTTGATCTGCGGA
>DAISKM010000669.1:0-1792 GCA_036820945.1 Pseudolabrys sp. | reverse complement strand
ATGTACTCCTGCATCTCGTTGCCAACCCAGATCGCCAGATTTAGCGACATCGCGTAGCCATTGTCCATGTCAGACAAGATTGGGAAATTCACATTACAATCTTCCCGCATCTCGGCGGCAAACTGCTCCCGGTCAGGGACAATGGCTACCATGCGCGCCCCCAGCGCCTCGATGCGTGGTTGCGCCTTAACCAGCGTGCTGATGCTGATCCGGCAATACGGACACCAGTGCCCCCGGTGAAACGTGACTACGGCGGGACCCTGAGCCAGCAGATCTTTCAGACCCACAAGCCGGCCAGTCTCGTCGGGCAGCACAAAAGTTGGCATCACGTCGCCTGGCTTCGGAGCATCTTCGCCTGCTTCATGTTGCCTCAGCCGCGCAACGAGTCGATCGACGATGGCCGCAGTGGATGCATGAAGCGTCCGCACAGCATCGGCAAATACATCGAGTCGCTCGGCCATCGAGCCGTCCAGCTCGCGTGCCTGATCGAAAGCCTGTCTCAGGTCTTTCACCAGAATTTCCGTAGGCATTGCCGGCTACCTTAGCCAAAGACGGGCCGCGTCTGTGCGACAGTTGATAAGCGATCGCCCCTCTAAGATGCCATAAATTTCAGCAGTTTTTCGATAGCCGCGCTCTATGGATTGGGTCCAAGGGCCCTAGCTTGGTCGAAACGTGACCGTTCGGGGACAACGGGGCGCCACTTTGCGACGGGTCGAGAGGGACAGTAGCCGTCACATATTGTGATCTTTTGGGTCGCGGCGAACGTCGCCGACGAACAGGACCACGGTTTTGTCGCCGAGATTCTTCCACCAGTGTGACGTACCCTGTGTTTCTGCCCGTATTTCGCCAGCCTTGTGCACGATTGGAGCAGCACAGTTGCTGGCATATTCCTGGATCTCGCCTTCGGCGACGTAAATAAGCGCGGGCCGATCGTCATGGCTGTGCCACGGAACTATGCCGCCGGGCTCGATCACCAACTTGCGAAAACGCAGCTCGCGTCCGGCAATTTTCGCCTGCTCCTTGCCGAGATCGATCGAGCCGAGTGTGGTGTCCGTTACACCGACGGCCTTGAAGTCGACCGGCTGGCGCGCATTCGCCATGCGCTTGTCAGCCGGGCATTCGCCGGCCTGCGCGGTGAATGCAAAACCCGTCATAGCCACGAAGGCGGCAGCGACGGTGCGGAGCAAGATTTTGCTGGTTGAAGTGTGCATCCCTATCTCCTCTCTGTTTCGCCGCGGCCTCGCTATGAGCCGCTGCACTGATTGCGATGATGAGGCGTGACAGATGGGAAAGGAAATGCCGGATCGCTCTCATTGCGATAGCGGGACGCTATTCGGCAAATCTGACTCTAAAAAGAAATGGCTCCGGCCCACCAAACCGCCGGAGCCAAATTTTGTGGTTCATGTGGGTTCATGCCTCAAGCAGTTACGCTTGACGTGATGGAGGCAATTACCATTGATGCCATCTTGAACTGTTCGTCACGGTTGACGATGCCGTGCCGTGCGGCGATCCACGCAAAATCGGTATAAATCGTCCAGACTGCGCCAGCGCTGTCCTCGATCACCAGGAGCCGCACCGGCCAATCCAGGCCTGCATTTGGATTTGCCGTCATGAATTGGGTGCCGAGCGGCGGGTTGCCGAACACCAAGAGCGTTGATGGATTGAGCTTGATACCCGCATCGGCGGCGAGCCTGGACTGGTCGATTTCGCTGAAGAATCGAATGCCTTTCGCTGCAATGTCCCTTTTCAGGCGTTCCACTGTGTCCTGGAAGCTGTAGGCACTTTTTACACG
>DAISKM010000668.1:0-1817 GCA_036820945.1 Pseudolabrys sp. | reverse complement strand
CCCGTTGCTTGATTTCGTTGTCGTAGAAGGCCTCGCGGTCACCCGAGATCAATGCCCGCATCACCGGGTGTTCCGGCTGATGGGTCTGAAGATAGCCGACGCCGCGACCCTCCTCCCGACCGGCTCGGCCAACCACCTGGTGCAGCAGCTGGAACGTGCGCTCGGCGGCGCGCGGATCGCCATTGCCAAGCCCCAGATCGGCGTCGACGATTCCGACCAGATTGAGTTTGGGAAAATGGTGTCCCTTGGCAACGAGCTGTGTGCCGATCACGAGGTCGAATCGCCCCGCTGCCACGTCGTCGAGTTCCTGCCGCAGCCGCTCCACGGATTCCACGAGGTCGCTGGAAAGCACAAGTATGCGAGCCTGAGGAAAGAGCTCGGCCGCTTCCGTTTCAAGACGCTCCACGCCCGGCCCCACTGCAGCGAAGCTCTCGGTGGCGTGACAATTCGGGCATTCCGCCGGGGGCGGAATTGAGTATCCGCAGTGATGACACACCAGCCGACGCTTGAACCGATGATCGACCAGCCAGGCATCACAATTCGGGCAGTGCAGGCGAAAGCCGCAGGCGCGGCAGAGCGTTAGCGGGGCGTAGCCACGCCGATTGAGAAACAACAAGGCCTGCTCTCCGCGGGTCAGCGAGACCGCCACAGCCTCGGCAAGGCGCGGTGAGATGAAGCGCCCGCGCGGCGGGCCCTCGCGACGCATGTCGATCGCCTCAATGGACGGCAGAGTGGCGCCGCCAAAGCGTTCGGGCAAATGAACGTGCCGGTAGCGACCGCGGCGCGCGTTGACCACCGACTCGACCGAGGGGGTGGCCGACGCGAGGACGATCGGAATTTTCGCAATCGACCCGCGGACGACCGCCATATCGCGTGCGTGATAATGCGCGCCATCTTCCTGTTTGTAAGCCGGGTCGTGCTCTTCGTCGACGACAATAAGCCCCAGGTCTGCATAAGGGAGAAAAAGTGCCGACCGGGCGCCCACAACCACTGATGCCTCGTTCGCCGCCACGGCCGCCCACGTGCGTGCACGCTTGCGCGGTGAAAGCTGCGAATGCCATTCCGCCGGACGAACGCCGAACCGATCGGTAAAGCGGTCGAGGAATTTCGCAGTGAGTGCAATTTCCGGCATCAGGATCGATGTCTGTCGCCGGCGGCGGATGTTCTCGGCCACTGCCTCAAAATAGACTTCGGTTTTTCCAGATCCGGTCACGCCATCAAGAAGCGTTACCGTGTAGCCGCCTTGGGTGAGCGTGGTGCGCAGCGCATCGGCGGCCGCCAGCTGAGCCAGCGAGAATTCCGGTTTGCGGAAATCGGGGTCCGGCTGCGCGGATACCGGCTCCGGAGGCAAGACGACGGTTTCCAGCGTACCTTCATCGATCAATCCATCGATGACACCGACGCTGACACCTGCTTCCTGTGCCGCCTCTTTTTTGGAACGGATCAGTCCATCGGCAAAAAGCTGAAGCACTCGCGCGCGGGCGGCAGTCAATCGTTGCGGTGCCGGGCCAGCGAGCCGCACACCAATGCGTTCCCGGCCAGGACCAAGATGCTCGCCCATGCGCAACGCCATGCGCAGCACCATCCCGCGGGAGGCGAGCGTGTAGGCGGAAACCCAGTCAACGAACTGACGAAGTTCGGGCCGCAGCGGCGGCACGTCCAGTTTTTCGTCGACGTCCTTCAGTCGGTTATGCAGACGCGGGTTTGGGCTCGGATTGTCAGCCCAGACGACGCCCATGTATTCGCGCGCGCCAAGCGGCACCGCGACCAGGTCGCCGGGCGCCAGGTCGAGCTCCGCTGGCACCCGGTAGGAATAG
>DAISKM010000667.1:553-1865 GCA_036820945.1 Pseudolabrys sp. | reverse complement strand
CACAGACGCAAGAAAAGCCAGCAAGATAAGGGTTGCGGCTCGTTTCATGAGACACCGGTCACTCGATGCACCGGCGCTTCTTCCGGATAATGCCTGTCGGACCCCATGCGGAACGTGCCGCCGGAAATCCGGACCATGCCTTCGGTATTGGAAGTGCCAGGGCTGGAGTTGTCGCGACGGCGCAGGTCGACCTCTGATTCAAACTCTACGTAAGCTCCCATGCCGGCAAGCTTTGCGCCAGGCCAGCAGGAGGTCGAGTTGGACCGTAGTCCAATTTACGCGGGCAAAAACAAGAACCCCGTCCAACGCGCGAGGCGACTGGGGACGGGGAGGAGGGGGATGTCGCCTCGCGCGTGTCCATGAGGCTGGCAAACCACAATGGATCTCTGGAGCCTGTCAGTCTGGACCGCCGCGCCCCTTCTGTCGATTGGACCGTGGTCCAATGTGGTAACATGACGGTTACATTACGTCCGCCTAAACGTATGTCCGCGCCGCGTTTTTCAAGCATTTTCGATGACTTCGATTGGCGCTAATCTCGGGCGCATAAAATTAATGTGATCGGGTGCCGGCCGATGAATGTCCTCGCTCCTGACGCTGCGCTTGAAGGCCGCCAGAGCGCGGCGCCGGGCGAAGACCGGGCGAAGACATTCCGCAATGCTCTGATCGTGGCGGTCGCGTATTATGTCGGCGCCGAAATTGCATTTCTCATCGGCACGCTCACGGACAAGATTTTCGCCCCGTTCTGGCCGCCGAACGTCGTTCTGTTCTGCGCGCTGCTGTTGAGCCCCCCGCGACAATGGTGGATCTATATTCTTGCGGCGTTTCCCGCGCATGTTCTGGCCGAGTTGCAAGTTGGAATGCCGGCGACGCAGTTGCTTGTCGCCTTTGCGACGAACTGCTCTGTAGCCGTGATCAATGCGTTGCTTCTACAGCGTTTGCAATTCGATCCTCCCTGGTTCGGAAGCATCCGCAAGGCGACAACCTATGTCTTCATCACAGCTTTTGTCAGTCCCGCACTTTGCGCTTTTGGCGGTGCGTTTGTGCAAATTCTCGGCGGCGGGTCAATCGAGAATTACGGCGTGTACTGGGCGCGCTGGTACGCATCCAATGCGTTGGGCAGCCTCACGCTCTCACCGATTGCGCTCATATGCATCGAACGGATGGGCTCTTTTTCGTTCACTCCAACGCTTCGTCGCGTCGAGGCCATATTGGTCGCGGCAGTTCTTGCGGTTACGTGCTTGTTCGCGTTCAAAGAAGACACCTCGATCGCGAGCGGCCCCAGGCGCAGGATCGGCTCCTCCGTCACTAGGCC
>DAISKM010000667.1:0-543 GCA_036820945.1 Pseudolabrys sp. | reverse complement strand
TGCCTTTGCCAATTATCGTCTGGGCTGCCGTTCGCTTCGGCGCCGCCGGCGCGAGTGGCGTGATCATGGTGATCAGCCTCGCGCTGATCTGGCGCACCCTGAACGGTCATAACCTTTTTGATGTCGGGAATGCAGAAGCGAATGTCTTCGCCATGCAGCTGTTCCTCATCGGCCTGTCCTGTCCGGTCCTTCTGCTGGGCGCTGCCATCGAAGAAACGCGTCGCGCCGAAACGGTCACGCGCGAACGCGAAGAGCGGATCTCGTTCGCTGCCGCACACTCGAGCGTGGGTCTCTGGCAATATGACCTTGCAGCGGGCAGCTTTTGGGCGACCGACTATTGCCGCACATTGTTCGGCTTGCCTTCCGGTGTCCCCCTGGATCTCGACAGATTGCTGAATCGTATTCATCCCAACGATTTTCCGATGGCGCATGCAGCGTTCCAATCGGCTATCGCGCGCCCGACGCCGTTGGAAATCGAATTTCGCGTGCAGGGAAGGGACCGTGGCTATCACTGGGTTTCCGCCCGCGCCCAGCCCCCGGCCG
>DAISKM010000666.1:0-1868 GCA_036820945.1 Pseudolabrys sp. | reverse complement strand
CCATCTGTCACGACATCATTGTGAAGCAGCATGGTGGCTCAATCGAGGTCGATACAATGCCGGGCGAGTTCACCGAAATCAGGGTGACTTTGCCGCGCGTGGCTGCGTCACTTTCCTGATGGCATAATCGCCTGGATGTCCGCTTATGCGGACATCCCCATCTGTCGCATTTGATGTCGCTTTCGGGGGTAAAGCGGACATGGTCTATTGCAGTGCACATGTCCGCTTCTGACCCAAAGCGGACATTGCGCCCTTAGCGGCGCTTTATTTGTTGCTACCATCGCTTGCTCGCGCCTTTGATCTGGCTAAATGCCACAAGGCTTGTTGACATGGTCAAATTTAGCGTGAGGAATTTCGCTGCATCATTGGCCTACCTCGGCATTATTTGCTGCGCGGCATTGTCATTGCTGCTTTTTCCCGGGTTAGCTTTCCCCCGCGATCTCGATGGAAAATATGAAAACTCGCCGCTCAAGCGGTGGTTCGACAGCCTTGCAAGCCGGAGAGGGTTTTGCTGCTCGTTCGCTGATGGCCAGAGCGTCGAGGATGTGGATTGGGATACGAAGGACGGCAAATATCGAGTGCGACTTGACAGCCAATGGATCGAGGTGCCGCCCGATGCGCTGGTAACTGCACCAAACAAATTTGGGCTCGCCGTGGTATGGCCATACAAGGACTACGAAGGCAGGACACAGATCAGGTGCTTTATTCCCGGAGCGGGCGGGTAATGATCTGATACGCGAATGTCCGCTTTCGGGGGTAAAGCAGACATGGCTTTTTGCGGCGCACATGTCCGCTTTTGGCCCAAAGCGGACATCTGCGGCCCTTCCGGTGCACTGGTCTTTACCGATACCATAGTCTCATCTTAGCCACGGGGGCGACAATGAGGCGGCGCGAATTCATCACGCTTCTCGGCGGCGCGGCGACGTGGCCGCTAACGGTCAGCGCGCAACAGCAGCCCCCGCGCCCGGTGTTTGGAATTCTTCTTGTTTTTTCTCAGGAGGCCGGCCGAACCTTCACTGAGCCGCTGCGCACCTATATGCGGGCGCTAGGCTACGTAGAAGGCCACAATATTGCTTTTGATGTCCGCCATGCCGACGGCAAGCCAGACCGCTTGCCAGCACTCGCGGCAGAACTCGTGGCGCAGCGTCCGGCCGTAATCGCTACTTTCGGCGACGCCACTGGCCTCGCCATCAAAGCCGCGACCAACACAATTCCGGTTGTGTCTATGTCAGAAGATCTGGTGCGGGCAAAACTTGTAACTGATTTGCGAAATCCTGGCGCCAACATCACTGGCATAAGCGTTATGGGCACCGAGCTTGACGCTAAGCGCTTAGAGATACTGGCCGAGCTTCTCCCAGCGCGCAGTACTGTATTGTTGCTTGCAGATCCGACCACACATCGCGAATCCCGACCAGCGCTCCATGCAACTGCGACGTCGCTGGGGCTGACGCTGCGCGAATCCGTTGCGGGTACGCCGGACCAAATTGAACAGGCTATGCGCGAAGCCAAAGACCAAGGTGCGGTCGGCGTCAACCTACTGTCTTCGGCGCTGTTTTTTGCGTTACGCGCACATATCATCAGCCTTGCAGCAAAACTCGGTCTACCCGTGATGTATCAATGGCCCGAAATTGCCGAGGAAGGCGGCCTGATTGCATATGGACCCAGTCTGCGCGGCGCATTCCGTCAGGTAACGACTCTTGTCGATAAAATACTAAAGGGTGCGAAGCCAAGCGAAATCCCGGTCGAACAGCCCACACGTTTCTCTCTCGCGATCAATCTTAAGACTGCAAGCATGCTCGGGCTCACCGTCCCGCCGCTAACCCTTCTCCGCGCAGACCGTGCGATTGATTAGTCGATGTCGCTATTGG
>DAISKM010000665.1:0-1876 GCA_036820945.1 Pseudolabrys sp. | reverse complement strand
AAGCGGACATGCCTTTTTGCAGTGCGGATGTCTGCTTTTGACCCAAAGCGGACATCGGCCAACATTTAATGTTCCAGAGCGAAGCCTGTTTCAGGCCTCTTTCAAAGCACTTGTCTTAGCCGATACGATGCTTTGTCCAGAAGCTAGGGGCGAGCATGCGACGGCGTGAGTTCATCACGATCCTGGGTGTTGCTGCTGTCGCGTGGCCGATCGCGGCAGGCGCGCAGCCCGTTGGTATGCGTGGGATCGGCGTGCTGATGGGCTTTCCCGAGAGTGATCGCGAGGGACAGGCCTTTGTTGCCGCCTTCCGCGACGGTCTCCGGCAGCTTGGCTGGATCGAGGGCCGCAACATCCGGATCGATAGGCGCTGGGCGACTCCTGGCGACGCTGAGTCATTTCCCCGCTTAGCGAATGAACTTGTTGCGCTACAGCCTGACCTGATTCTGTCGCACAGCACGCCCACCACTGCGGCCTTGCTACGACAAACGCGCGGCATCCCTATCGTTTTCGCGTTTGTTTCCGATCCGCTTGGCAGTGGCTTCGTCGCGAGCTTTCCGCGGCCGGGCGGCAATGTCACCGGATTCATCGTCATGGAGCCGACAATTTCCGGCAAATGGCTGGAGCTGCTTAAGGACATCGCACCGCGCGTAACCCGCGTCGCCTTGCTGTTTAACCCCACAACGGCACCCTATGCCGAGTATTACCTCAAGCCCTTCAAGGCTGCTGCCGCATCCCTTGCGGTAGACGCTACAGCGGCACCGGTACGCGATACGGCCGAGCTCAAGTCCGTGGTTGCCACGCACGCACGCGAGCCAAATAGCGGCCTGATCGTGTTGCCAGATTCCTTCACCGACACCCATCGCACGGAGATCACTGAGCTGGCTGCTCGTCACCGTCTCCCTGCCGTCTATCCGTTCCGTTCGTTCGCTCGGGCCGGGGGCCTCTTGTCCTACGGAAATGAGCAGATCGACAACTTCCGGCGCGCGGCGAGCTACGTTGATCGCATCCTCAAGGGCGAGAAGCCGGGCGAGTTGCCTGTTCAGGCGCCGACCAAGTACGAACTGGTTGTCAACCTTAAGACGGCCGAGGCGCTTGGGCTGGAGGTGCCGCTTCTCATGCAGCAACGCGCCAACGAGGTGATCGAATGATGTCTCCTGTTGGCCCGTAGCGGACATCCCTAGCTGCATCGCACATGTTCGCTTTCGGGGGTAAAGCGGACATCGGATGAACGGCAAAGTTCTCTAGCGCGACAAATTGCACTGGTACGGTTCGGTGGAAAGTAGCGACGATGAGAGAAGTGCTGTCGGTAGCGTTTTTTACGATCGGTCATTCCACGCGTTCCATCGAAGAGTTTGTGGGGTTGTTGCGATCGGCTGGAATTCGTCTTCTCGTTGATGTCCGTACCGTTCCGCGCTCACGGAGAAATCCCCAGTTCAATCGCGAGATACTTCCGACAACGTTGGTGGATTTTCAGATCGGGTATGAGCACCTCGCAGCTCTCGGCGGCCTCCGCGGACACAAGCGCGATGTCTCTCCCGCAGTGAATGCGTTTTGGCAGAACCAAAGTTTTCATAATTATGCCGACTATGCGATGACTGAACAATTCCGTACTGGCCTCGATCGGCTGCGCTATCTCGGGCATCAAAGTCCGAGTGCAATAATGTGCGCCGAAGCGGTTTGGTGGCATTGCCATCGTCGCATCATTGCAGACTACCTCATGGCCGCTGACGAAATCGTGTTCCACATAATGGGGGCTGACCGGGTCGAGCGTGCAGAAATGACCGAGGGTGCCAAACGGGAACCTGATGGAATACTGACGTACCCAGGTCTTCTATAACGTTCGCGATCGCAACATATCTTTTTTTTGGCACAACAA
>DAISKM010000664.1:969-1880 GCA_036820945.1 Pseudolabrys sp. | reverse complement strand
ATATGCGCTGCAACAAGCCATGTCCGCTTTACCCCCAATAGCGACCGCGAAAGCGAAATTCCGCAAAAGGTCATGTCCGCTCTTACCCCAAAAGCGGACATGTGCAGTGCAAATAGAGATGTCCGCATTGGGCCAATAGCGGACATCGGGACCCTTATTCGATCAGCTTATCAGCGCGAAGCACGAGAGCCGCCGGAACAGTGTGGCTCATTGCCTTGGCCGTCTTGAGATTAATCGACAGATTGAACTTACTTGGCTGCTCGATCGGCAAATCGGCGGGGTTGGCACCGCGCAGGACCTTGGCCACCATTCTGGCGCGTTGACGGAACACTTCAATATAGCTCGGACCATACCCCAACAAACCACCCTCATCCGCAGTCTCGGGCCATTGGTAGATCGCCGGCAATCGCTGTTCAGCAGCGCGTTCAATAATGACGCGGCGATTGAGGTGCAGCATCGGCGAAGACAGCACGTTGAGCGCCGCAGCGCCTTGCCTGCTCGCATCATTCATGGCCGGCACTACCTCGTTGGCGTTTGCAGCACGAACGACCAACAGCTCTTTTCCGTGAGCTGACCGGGCTGAGGTCTCCAAGGCTCGGAGATGTCCCAACGTTGCGACATTGGAATCCGCGAGTACTGCAATCCGGCGCGCAGCCGGCACTGCCTCGATCAGAATGTCCTGCCGCTTACCGTCCAGGTCGGGAGACATCAGGCTGATACCTGTGATATTGCCGCCGGGCTTGGATAGCGAGGCCGCAAAACCGGCAGCGACCATATCCTCAGTCATAACAACGAGCGGAGTGGACTTGGTCGCCTTCTGAAACTTCTCCGCAATAAAATCCCCCGCGATCACGATAGCATCTGGTGCCGCGCTGATTATCGCTGGCACAATTGCGGCGGCCTGCTCATTA
>DAISKM010000664.1:0-959 GCA_036820945.1 Pseudolabrys sp. | reverse complement strand
GCCTGATACAAACTCCAAGTTTTTGCCTTCAACAAAGCCTTGGGCGCGCAATTCATCGAGAAAAGCCAGCGTCGCCGGCTCGTCTCGCCCGGCACTGGTCACAATGGCGAGTCGATAGACGCGGCTCGGTTCTTGCGCCCGTGCGCCGAGTGGCCACGCCAGCGTCGCTCCGCCGAAAAGACTGATCAAGTCGCGCCGTCTCATTGCCGCCCGCGCCGGTCAGGAAAAGGCATCGTACCAACCTGCATTAGTGGTCAGGAAGGGGCGGACGTAAAGTGAGCGATTTGCCGTAGCCCCTAAGCAGGTAAACGCGCTAACAACGCCGCCGAAACGACAGTACGGGCCACTCTACGGGCGGCGAGGGGATCGCGCGGGCTTTCTTGAATTGTCGATCTTGGGCCGCTTGTAGATCAGGTCAACCTGCGCAGCTAATTCAGCTAGACGCTGCCCGAGCCAAGTTCCAAAGAAGGGCGACCACCCGCGTAGAGATTACAGCAATGTCATCTACATGAATGGTGGCGAACACGTGCACTCAATCCTCATTCACATCAGGCGGCATAGTATCGCGCGTAAGAGTGCATCTGTGGAGGAAATGCCATGAACAAAACAAAACTGACTTTTGCGTCTGCTGTAATTTGCGGCGGTCTTCTTGCGTTAGCTCCAATGTCTAGCGCCTTCGCCGCTCCGATGGCGGCAATTGGCAAAGCCGCTACCGAGAACGATTTTCGTTCGACGGTTCACTACAGGTATTATCACCATCGTCATCATCGTTACGGCTATTATCACCATCGCCATCATCGTCACTGCTGGTGGCGCTACGGTCATCGCCATTGCCGCTGGTGGTGAAGACACGCGGCCAAAACCAGGAGAGTCGTGAAAAGCTCGTATCGCTACGGTTAACCGCTTTTTCGCGGCCCAAACGTCGGCTCCCGAAAGCGGACATTGAGCCGTGTCTGAAC
>DAISKM010000663.1:332-1888 GCA_036820945.1 Pseudolabrys sp. | reverse complement strand
GGTAGTTTCTTGGCGGCCGAGACCCGCAAATACGGCGCGATGAAGGACGACGACCGAAAAGACCCCGAAGCATTTCTAGGGCTCGAACCTCAAATCCAAAACGGTACACTCAAGGTCTACATGGGCGGCTCCGCAGGCGTGGGCAAGACCTACCGGATGCTTGAAGAGGCTCACCGTCTCCGCGCCCAGGGACGCGATGTTGTAATTGGTTTTGTCGAGACTCATGGCCGTGCCGAAACGGCGGCCATGATCGGCGACCTCGAAACAGTCCCTCCACGCAAAGTCAATTACCAGGGCACATCTCTGAGTGAGATGGACTTTGAAGCAATCCTGAAACGTAAGCCGGAGTTCGCTATAGTGGACGAACTCCCCCACACCAACGCCCCTGGTTCGCGCCACCGCAAGCGTTACCAAGACGTAGAAGAGTTGGTAGGCGCCGGTATCAACGTTATCACCACCATGAACGTCCAGCACCTGGAGAGTCTCAAGCAAGTAGTCAAACGAATTACCGGTGTCGATGTCGGCGAAACCGTTCCCGACACGTTCCTATTACGGGCCGATCAGGTCGTCACCGTTGACATTCCGATAGAAGAGCTGCGCCAGCGTCTCCGCGAAGGAAAGATCTATCCTCCGGAAAGGGTCGAGGCGGCGCTCAAGAATTTTTTCAAGCCGAGCAATCTGGCGGCATTGCGCGAGCTTGCGCTGCGCGAAGTGGCGGATGACCAAAGCCGCCATCGCGAAGAGTTAGAGCGCTTAAAACGGTATGGAGGGGCCCGTCCCCCCGTCACCGAGCGACTTATGGTATGCTTGTCCTTGGACCCGGCAGCCGGCCAGGAGCTTCTGCGTAAGGCTGCTCGTGCCGCAGCGCGGCTCAACGCCGATTGGTACGCGGTGCACGTGGACACGCCCTCCGAATCTCTAAAAAAGATCAGCACCAAGAATTTTCGGGCCCTACTGGACAACATTAACCTGGCCGGAGATCTTGGCGCCGAGGTGGCTTGGCTTGAGGGGGAGGATGCGGTTAAGGTTCTACTGGATTTTGCCTACGAGAAACACATCTCGCGAATAATCATCGGCCGCGCAAAGCCGACATTCTGGAACAGGCTATTTCGGCGTTCGGTGACTGACCGGATTGTTGCCGCAGCTCACGATTTCGAGGTCGAAATTGTCAACTACCAGGCGGGCATTAAACAAAGACCATGAGACCACCCTCCTTGAGTAAACGCATTCGCAACGGCAGTCTCCTAATGCTGCTGATCGCGTTGGGACTTGGGACCATGTCATTGCCTCAGGTCTATCGCTTGGGGGGAGCGATTCGCGAGACGCTTCACAACAACTACATCAGCATTGAGGCTGCGCAACACATGCATACCGCGCTTTATGCGCTGCAACTCGCGCAACGCGACGGGACGCTGGCGATGGCTTTGCCAGCCAACCGCGATGCGTTCCGCCATTGGATCGACGTCGAGCTCAACCACAGCACTGAAATAGGCGAAGTAGAGCTGGCCGCCGTCGCCTAGCGCCTCGAGCGCGGCGGCGACGTCGGCGTCGAGCGC
>DAISKM010000663.1:0-322 GCA_036820945.1 Pseudolabrys sp. | reverse complement strand
TGATCATGCCCTATTACGAGAACGGTTCCATCTTCGATGCGATGCACGATCGCGCTGGGCGACGGCGCGATCGCGAACTGCGCGAACACCGCGGGCGGCGATTGTTCGACCAGTTCAGCGCTTCGGCGCCCGCCTCACAAACCGACCAAGAGGTTGCAGAGCTGCACCGCCGTCTCGACGAACTCACTGGAATGAACCAGGCGGCGATGTTCAGGGCTGATAGCCGCGCCAGCCAATTGAGCGCTCGATTAACGACCGCATTTGGCGCAGGTCTCATCCTGTTGCTAGTGATCGGCGTCGCTCTGGCGTGGACGCTGGCTTG
>DAISKM010000662.1:0-1891 GCA_036820945.1 Pseudolabrys sp. | reverse complement strand
CGGCAATCCTTCCAAGTTCGAAAAGAATGTCATTCGGCGCACTGTGCCTTGGCTGACCGCGACGCCGGAATCATCGGTGAGCTTCGCGCCGCTCCATCAGCTCGACGGCATCATCACGCCGAACGGGCTTTGTTTCGAGCGTCATCATGGCGGCATCGCGGAAATCGATCCCGAAGATTACCGGCTGATGCTGCATGGACTCGTCGACAAACCGTTGATCTTTACGCTCGACGATCTCAAGCGGTTTCCGTCCGTCAACAAAATTTATTTTCTCGAATGCGCGGCCAATTCCGGGATGGAATGGCGCGGCGCTCAGCTCAACGGCTGTCAGTACACGCACGGCATGGTGCATTGCGTGCAATATACCGGCGTAACCCTGAAATTGCTTTTGGAGCAGGCCGGGCTCAGGCCCGGTGCGCAATGGATCATGGCGGAAGGCGGCGATTCCGCCGCGATGAACCGGTCGATCCCGCTCGGCAAGGCGCTGGACGATTGCCTTGTCGCGTATCGCATGAATGGCGAGATGCTGCGTCCGGAGCAGGGCTATCCGGCGCGGCTCGTGGTGCCGGGCTGGGAAGGCAATGTCTGGATCAAGTGGCTGCGCCGGATCAAGGTGGGCGATCAGCCCTGGTTCACCCGCGAGGAGACCTCGAAGTACACGGATCTGCTCGAAAACGGGAAGGCGCGACAGTTCACCTTCGTCATGGACGCAAAATCGGTGATTACCTCGCCGTCGCCGCAAGCGCCGGTCAAACAGAAAGGCTTCAATATCATCTCGGGACTTGCCTGGTCCGGCCGGGGCAAAATCAAGCGCGTCGACGTGTCGCTTGATGGCGGCCGCAACTGGCGCAACGCCCGGATCGATGGGCTCGTGCTTGATAAAGCGTGCGTGCGCTTTTACTTCGATTTTGAATGGAACGGCGAGGAGCTCTTGCTGCAGTCACGCGCGATGGACGACACCGGATATGTGCAGCCGAGCAAAGACGCCCTGCGCAAAATCCGTGGCCTAAATTCGATCTACCACAACAACGGCATCCAAACCTGGGCGCTCAAGCCGGATGGGGAGGTCGAGAATGTCGAGGTCGGCTAGACTCGCGCTCGGCGTTGCGCTGCTGATCGCACCTTCAGAGCTGGCCCTGACTCAGCCCAAAAAGGACGTTCCGCGCAGTTACGGCGTTGGTCATGCCGTCACGCCCGAGCAAGTCGCCGGTTGGGATATTGACATACGGCCCGATGGGCAAGGTGCTCCTCCCGGTCGCGGATCGGTGAAGGAGGGCGAAAAAGTCTACATGGACAAGTGTGCCGCCTGCCATGGCGAGTTCGGCGAGAGTGCCGGACGGTGGCCGCAAGTAGCACAGGGCAAGGGTACGCTCGCTTCGCACGATCCGGTGAAAACCGTCGGGTCCTATTTTCCTTACCTGTCGAGCGTGTTCGACTATATTCGCCGTGCCATGCCGTTCGGCGACTCTCAGTCGCTCAGCAACGATGAGCTTTATGCCGTTACGGCTTACGTGCTCAATCTTAACGACATCGTCGACGACAAATTCGTGCTGTCGAAGGAGACTTGGGGCCGGGTCAAGATGCCGAACCAGGCCGGTTTCTTCGACGATGACCGCGAAATGAGCGAGAAAGCCTTTTGGAATCCCAACCCCTGCATGAACGATTGCCGCGGGCCGGTTAAAATCATTGGCCGCGCAGGGGCCATTGACGTGACGCCGGACGAGAAGACGCAGAAGCGCGGCGTCGAATAGTCATTCGCACTGTGACACTTGGTCGCTGGCGTGCAAACGCTAAAACAAGTCGAAACTACGCAGCGACCAGGAGTTTTGAAAAAGACACGTCATGCCGAAGGCGATGGCCGGTCAGGTTTGCGCGCGACGAGGTCGGCAAA
>DAISKM010000661.1:0-1894 GCA_036820945.1 Pseudolabrys sp. | reverse complement strand
CCAATCGTCGCTCAGAGTTCTGTCACTACTGCGCAGCCGTACTTTTCGCGCAGTTCTAGCAACAACCAATGCTTGCCCCGAAAGCTAACGTTTCCATTAATTTTGGTGATCGACTGAACGGCAGCATATTCAGATCGCCAGCCACGTTGATGTTCTATGACTTCGCCCCACATGGCGACGGAGCCAATAACGGAAGGCCACCAGTGGGCGTACATGAGCGCCTCGCGCTCGGCCTGCTCTTTGTCTCTGAATGCGTGATACCCGGGGTTTTTGAATCCGCGTTGTTTGGAGCCTGATCGCTCGAAAACGCCGGGACGCCAGGTGTAAGGAACGATCACGCTATTCAAGAGCCCGTTGCGTAGTCTCCAAAAACGCCAACCGATTATTTCGCCGGCTCTAATTCTGGGCTCTCCGAGGGCTGCGTCTCTGGTTTTGTCGCCGGTAATGAGGGGTTCGGTTCTGGGGTGGCCGGTATCGGATGATCCAGCGGAATCACATGATGTCTGCGCATCGGCTCTCCGATGTTCGCCATAGTCAGCTCCTAGGTCGCTTCTCATTATCTTCATGCACGCCGCGAATCGCTTGCTGCGGTCATCACGTCAATGAGCATCGGCGCACCAAGGTTCCCGTGGGGCGCTGTGCCGGGTCTTCAACGGAACTATCGGCTATGTTCGCGCATTCCAGTTTGCTGCCGGTGCCTCGGGCAAGGCTGAGTCTGACCGGCAGTCGATGTAGGGCTGTCATTCATTCCCGGTGGCAGCCCTTTTCTTTTTTGTTCGCTGCGCTATATCCGCCCGCATGTTGTGGCGTGTGCGTAACTCACGCGGTCGGCCATTGAACGCACCGGCCGCTTTCATTGATCCATGCCAGCCAGTCGTCGCCAAGCAGCCGCCCCCAGGCGTTGCACCCAAGGCCAATGTGACTTCGAAGCCGAGCCGGCTATGTTTGGCAGGTCTCGATCAGACCCGAACATGCTCACTTGCCTCGCGGAGAATGACACATGGAAAAACTGATTGATTTTTTCTGCCATGCCATCCGCATCACAGATCCACTTTCGATCAAGATTGCTGTCGGGATTGTCGGTGGCGGGCTTCCGCTGATATTCATGGTCGTGGCTCTTATGAGACTCGGCGACCTCGTGGCCAGGCAGCGAGAAACCACCGTGCCCAACACGCCAAGCATTGCGCCCGGCGAGCCAGAACGCAGCAAAGAAAGCGCCGGCCGTCGCTCAAGCTCCGCCAAGAAGAAGTAACCGGCTGGCAAAAGACCTGCGCCTTCGATCTTCTGATGCTCAATGGCGAGGATCTGCGCCGTGCGCCTTATGTGGACCGCAAGGCGGCGCTGCGAAAACTTCTGCGGCACGGTCGCGGCACCGAAATTATTTCCGGCGTCAACGCTTCCCATTATTGGGCGGGTGTTTCCACCATTTTAGCTTCAGCACCGGGCCGCAGAGTGTCCTCGTTATTCACAGCCTTAGAGACGCCGGCCAAAAGAAAGGGCCAGGGTGGCACAAGGTCCAAAATCAACCTGGCCCTAACAACCGCGCCTTTCTGGGGGGGACGGTTGCGTGGCGCGGTCTCGAAAGAAACGTTTTGTAGAGTTGCTCCGTTCCTGCAAGGCAGTGCTGCGCAAAATACTGAGACGGACCGGGACGTTTAGATAAATTTTAGCGCCTGATTGCCAGAATTTACTATTGCTGGCACCGACCGAGGCTTTTTGCGAGCGTAGGCTTTTGGGCTGCTTCCGTCCGGCGGTTGGCCCCAGCATGCAATCGGACGGGAGCGAAAGGTCGCAAACTACGGCCCGTGGCACGAACCTCGTCGCGGGCCGTTTTTAATGCCTGCCGCTTTCATTCATCCTTGCCAGCCAATCGTCGCCAAGCAGACTCACAAGC
>DAISKM010000660.1:0-1905 GCA_036820945.1 Pseudolabrys sp. | reverse complement strand
GGGTAAGATGGCCCGGTCGCTTGGCCGCGATGTCGCGGAACAGGTGCGAAATTACGCCCTGAGGAAAGTTGTACGCCTCCAGCCGGTTGTCGATCGCGAGACGTTGAAGTTTGGGCACGAGACCCCAGTGCCCGCCGATGACGCAACGCACCAACCCTTCATGGCCAAGGTGGTTGAGTCCGCGCTCTTTGCCGTCGCCCTGGCCTGCGGCGTAAACGAGCGTGAGATTTCGTGGCTTTTCGCTCGCCGGTACGCCTTTCGACAGATATTGCGCCTCCAGCGCCACCGCAATTTCCTCTGCAAAGCCGATGCCGACAAAACCGCCGGTCGCGACCGTGTCGCCGTCGCGAATGAGACGCACCGCCTCCTCGGCGGTGACAATCTTTCCAGTGTCGGGGGCCCGAAGTTGCGTGAGCTTAGTTTGAGGAGCAACAGCTGACATTCGTGCCATTCCTTAGTAAATGCCGGTCAAGTAGAAGAATCCGATCACAAAGAACACCGCGGCCGTCTTCGTCAGCGTGATGACAAAGATGTCCTTGTAAGCTTCCCTATGAGTAAGGCCGGTCACAGCCAGCAGCGTGATTACGGCGCCGTTGTGCGGCAAAGTATCCATGCCGCCACTGGCCATCGACGCGACACGATGCAAAACCTCGAGCGGGATTTTTGCTGCCTCAGCCGCCGCGATGAACGTGTCCGACATCGCAGCAAGCGCGATGCTCATCCCGCCGGAAGCCGAGCCCGTGATACCTGCAAGCACCGTTACACTGATCGCTTCGTTAATCAGAGGATTGGGAATCGCGCGCAGCGCTTCCGCGATAGCCGTGAAACCGGGCAGCAGCGCGATCACCCCGCCGAACCCATATTCTGACGCGGTATTCAGCGAGGCAAGCAGTGCCCCCGCCACAGCCGCCTTGCTGCCGTCTGCGAACTTTGCAAGCACTGGCCGCCAGGCAAACGCGAACACCGTCAATATTCCGAGCAGTAGCGCACCTTCCACCGCCCAGATCGCGGCCACGCTGGAAACCTGGGTGACGATCGGCTTGGCCGTGCCAAGGGTGATTTCATGCGTGGTCCCATAGGCGCGCGGCACCGCGAATGTCAGCACAAAGTTTGCTACGCCGACCACCACCAACGGCAGAAGCGCGATCCAGGCGTTTGGCAATTTTTCGGCTTCGAATGCCTCGGGTTCGTTGCGCAGATTGGTTCCGTAGCCCTCGCCTCTTGCCTGGGCGGCACGGCGGCGATTCTCGATATAGGCAAGGCCGATAACAAGAATGAACAGAGCGCCAATCACCCCAAGCCACGGGGCAGCCCAGGTTGTTGTCTTGAAGAAGGTCGTTGGAATGATGTTCTGGATCTGCGGCGAACCCGGCAGCGAATCCATGGTGAAGGTGAATGCGCCGAGGGCAATCGTGACGGGAATGAGCCGCTTGGGAATGCCGCTCTGGCGGAACATCTCGGCCGCAAACGGATAGACTGCAAACACCACTACAAATAATGACACGCCGCCATAAGTCAGGATGGCGCATACCACGACAATTGCCAGGATCGCTCGCTCACGCCCAAGCACCCCGATAACGGCGGCGACGATTGACTTGGAGAAACCCGACAGCTCGATAACTTTTCCGAAAACCGCCCCCAGCATGAACACCGGAAAGTAATTCTTTAGGAAGCCGACCGTCTTCTCCATGAAGACGCTGGAGAACATCGGTGCGACCAGGCCCGGGTCCGTCAGCAACACCGCGCCGAGCGCAGCCACCGGAGCGAACAGGATCACGCTGTAGCCGCGATAGGCGACGAACATCAGAAACGCCAGGGCGCCCAGGACAATCAGAAGATTCATGACCATCGTCCCGTTGTCGCCGGTGGCTGCGGCGATGCCGCAGCTCCGGGAGATTCAGGCCG
>DAISKM010000659.1:0-1917 GCA_036820945.1 Pseudolabrys sp. | reverse complement strand
GACCTGAGCGAGGGCCAGAGCCGAGCAGGCGGATGTCATTCGCGATCTTGAAAAGCGCAGTCGCGGCCGAGTTGATGGCGCCGTGCACGAACACATATGCATCGTGAGCCGCCATGTGTTCGAACTTGTTGGACGCGCTCGTGAAGGGCAGTTTTGTCAGGCTCGCGATCCGCCGGGCGACGGCCTTTGCAAATTGCGGCTTCGAATTGAGTCCGGTGCCGACCGCAGTGCCTCCCTGGGCGAGCGGATAAAGTTCACGTTGAGCCAGCGTGAGCCGCGCGAGCGCCGACTTCACTTGTGCGGCGTAGCCGGAAAATTCCTGTCCCAAGGTGATAGGAGTGGCATCCATCAGATGAGTGCGACCGATCTTGACGATCTTCGAAAACTCTCTGGCCTTCCGGTCGAGCGCCTTGTGCAGGCGTTCCAACGCCGGCTTGAGATGCCGTTCAATCTGCACCGCTGCCGAAATGTGCATGGCCGTCGGAATGGAATCATTCGACGACTGGCTCATATTGACGTGATCGTTCGGATGGATCGGCGACTTCGAGCCGAGCGTTTCGCCGAGCTTGCGATTGGCGACGTTGGCGATCACCTCGTTGACGTTCATGTTGCTCTGAGTGCCGGATCCTGTTTGCCACACCAGCAAAGGGAAATGGCTGTCGAGCTTGCCGTCGGCGATATCCTGAGCCACGGCCGCGATCGCATCGGCTCGCTTGCGATCGAGCGATCCAAGTTTCCGATTGACCTCGGCGGAGGCGCGCTTGATCACGCCTAGCGCCCGCACGATCTCGATCGGCATCCGCTCGCTTCCAATGCGGAAATTGTGCAAAGAACGCTGAGTTTGCGCTCCCCAGAGCCGATCGGCCGAAATCTGCAATGGCCCGAAGGCGTCGCTCTCAATGCGGACCTTGGCGGATTTGTTGCGCGCTTTGGCCATAAATTTCGTCGAACGCCGCCAAACCCGATGTTCTCAGCCCAAGGCTACGCCGATCGGCACGAGAAACAAGTGGCGCAGCGCGCGCCGGCAACGGCTATTTTTTCCGGAAACGGTCAAGGCGGACGATTTCTCCGCCTCCATTCACAGGCTTCTCAGGTTTCTCGCGTTTGGCGGCGGGCGATCGCGTTGCCGCCGGCGCAGGCTCGGTCGTTGCGGTCGGTGCAGGGCTCGCGGGCAAGCGTTTCTTCTGAGTCTTTGCAGCAGGCGGTTCCTGGACATTCGCAGGAGTCGGCCGCTCTTCGCCCTCGATGACCTCTTCGAATTGCAGGCCGAATTGCACGGAGGGATCAAAAAAACCGTTGATTGCGTCAAACGGCACCGCGAGGCGTTCCGGAACGCCACCGAAAGAAAGGCCGACCTCGAATCCTTCCTCGTTGACTTTCAGGTCCCAGAATTGGTGCTGCAGGATAATCGTCATTTCGTCGGGATACTGCGCGCGCAGGCGATCCGACAGGCGAACGCCTTCGGCACGCGTATCGAATGCGATGTAAAAATGGTGATCGCCCGGCAGCCCTTTTTTGGCGGTCTCAGTCAGCACGCTGCGGACTACGCCGCGCAAAGCATGCTGGGTTAGCAGGTCATATCGGATCTGGTCTGCCATGAAGGTGCAGCCTGGGTGAATCGCCCAATGCTACCGCGTCGCATGCGGGTAACGCCATCCCCGCGGGCACGAGCGAGCCGATGTCATAATCTTTGATCCCCGGATGTGAAAGTGGAGGCTTCTGTTGCCAGGTGCCTCCGAACCCCGCCTGACGGAGCTTAACCCGTCAGGGCTTTAGATCGGTCTTTCAAACCGCTTACGCGGCCTGAGCAACCGGAGCATAGTTGTCATTGGCAACTATGAATGTGGCCCGATATCGGCGGTACCATGCCGAGCAAAAGCACGCCCTTTACGCCCTCGTCGATCCTATTTCGCCCCC
>DAISKM010000658.1:0-1924 GCA_036820945.1 Pseudolabrys sp. | reverse complement strand
GTTTCCTGCGCTTAATATCGAAGGCGCTGTTGTCAGTGGCGCCGAGCTGCGATTGTTCCAGCGCGGAAATCAACGGCATTCCAAGAACGCCATAATACGATTTCAGCTTTCAACATTCCTTGACGCGTTGAGCTCCGAGCAGACCGCCGCGATCACGCCATTAGCCATCAATACGTTTGATCTTGGGCAGATCGAGGGAATACCGTTGTGCTTCACCGACGCGGCGGCTCTGCCGGATGGCAAAATGGTATTTACAGCTGTCGCGGAAAATACCGACGACAACTACAACGATGGAGCCTGTGCCGGCGCAGCGCTGGGTATCGTGGATAATGAATTGCAGTGCCTGTATCGTCTCGAGCAACCGTATAAGGTGGAAGGTGTGAACGCGCGCGTGGAAGGCGATGTCATAAGGCTTTTGTTGGTGACGGATGCCGATGACTTTGAAATTCCGGCTGCCCTGTTCTCAGCCGTAATAAGAAAATGACTTCGGGCTCTATGCTCTCCCTGAGGGTGAAGCCCGCGTGATGCAACGTACGAGGAACATCACCGAAGTGGCGTTTTGCAGTTTTGAAGTTTAAGCAAAAGATCACTGGGTTCTCCGCCACTTTGCGCTTCACCGATCACTCTGTTTCGTCGCTGCCTCCCTTTGGCCACGGCCTCGCTGCGCGACCGCCGGCTCAAGCAGCACGAGGTTTCGGCGCGCCTTGCGCGTGTCCAGCCCGACGATCGCGCGACCCTCGGCAGTGAATGCGAGACCTTCCGGCTTGCCATCCAGATCGCCGAGCCGCCACGCATTGACGAGCGCCGCGGTGCCGCCCCCCGCCGGGAGATCATCGAGCCGCGCGATTGTGGAAGACTTGTCACTGAGCAGATAGAGGCAGCCATCCGGACCTATCTCGAGGTCACTGAAGTCGGCGCAGGTTTTGGCCAGTATCTTGTCGGGAAGCCAGATTGCGAGAGCAACAAACTGGTGACGGCCTTTTCTAATCGGCCACCGCTTGCCGTCCGCCAGGGCGCCGCCGCGGACCAGGCCCTGTGACCGTGAATGTGGTGGGCCGAACTCAATGAGCGCCGCCGGCTTCTTCTCCTTCGCGACGAGCAAATGCCCGCCAGGCAGGAGCACCACTCCTTCGCCCCGCGAACCCTTCGGGTCGGACCACGCTTGCGCAATTTCGCTGCGCCCTTCCATCACAAGATCGATCAAGGCAACCGCCTCTAAAGCCTTCAGGTCGATGAGCTCGACACGCGGAGGTGTCTCCTGAAGCAGCAAGATGCGTCCGACGCCGTCGGCGCAGACAGCCTCGATCTGTGGGTCATGCTTGGGAAGCTCCGAACCCGAGAGCTTCGCAATGCTGCTCGTCTGCCAATCGATTTGGCCCCCATCGCTGTACGACAAGGAAAACCACGCGATCTTCGCTACCCTGTCGCCGACCGCGATCAGAGACATCCGACCGTTTCGGCTCCGACGCAAGCAAATACCTGACACCTCGCGGAGTGGAACGTGGACCACGCGGCGCACTCGCAGTCGGCTTTTGTTCGGCTTACCGTTTCTCGCCATGGGAGAGAGGTCTCTGCGCAGCGAAAGACAGACTCCACTATGCTCGGGGCAAGATCGAGTTGGACCCAAGTCCAATGTCCGCTTTGGTCAAAAGCGGACATGTGCGCCGCGAACGGTCATGTCCGCTTTGCCCCCGAAAGCGGACATGTGCATTGCACTAGCTCATGTCTGCTTTGGGCCAATAGCGGACATCGGCAAGTTATTCGATCACCTGATCGGCAAGTGTGATCACATCGGGCGGAATTGTTAGGTCTAACGACTTGGCGGTCTTTAGGTTGATGAGCATTTCAAACTTTGTCACCTGTAAAACAGGCAGATTGCCAACTTGTTCGCCCGATAAGATACGACCTACGTACACTCCAATCT
>DAISKM010000657.1:0-1945 GCA_036820945.1 Pseudolabrys sp. | reverse complement strand
CGTGTCGCTGCTGGCGCATCGGATTTTCGACTTTGATCCAGGTTTTCGACGGACCCAAGCGGGCCCCGCGTTTAGTGGCCTGATACGAGTCTCCGCAATCAACGGTGCCCGATGATGGTATTTCTAACTTCCAACAGTAATATAACAAGGCGATTCTCGCGTTGCGTTCTGGCGTTCAACCAGCATCAAATGCGAAGGATCAAAGAATGTCAGACGACACACAGATCGATTTTAGCGCTACAGATGAACTCGGTCACCCAATTCGCGGCAGCTACCGAGTTGTAGGCGAGATTATTCGAGTCAAACTTTCTGACGGCACTACCGGCGAAGCTTCGCTGGGCAGTACGCCTGCACCAACGGTTGCTAAAATGATTTTGCACGAACTCCATCGCGAACGACGCGTGCGAGGGCGCGCCGCCTAGAGATCAAAGCAGGCGCGCTTAATGGCCTGCCGCGCCCGTAAGTACGCGATACCATGCCGCCGATATAGGTGATGTGGCCGCGCAATGCGAGCCGTACTTTAATTCTAGCTAATGCCTGAGCTTGGGTGGCGGCGGCTCCCAGTCGACCAATTCGTTGCGCTCGGCTTGTGCAGCCAGCCGTAAATACTGTTTCTCTAAGTTCTCATATTCGTGCCGAGCCGTTGCGTCATATTCATTCCTAGCTCTTGCGTGAAATTCGGCGGCTCTGGTTCGGAAGTAATCCCTCCTGCTCATCGCGGCACGACCTACGTCTTTTGGTATATGCCCCGCCAATGCGATAGGACGGAAATCGTTCCCTTGCGAAAACTTGCAAAGCAAAAAATGAGGCCGCCACAGTGGGTGATGGCGGCCCCTTCTTTCCAACAGAGGTTCCTCCAGCAGAGAGGAAACGGGAACGTACTAGAGGCTGTTCAAACGCGGCGGTAAGACTTTGCTCCTTGCACAAATCTTGTCCGCAGTTGCAGACGTGCAACTAGCGTCTTTCGATCTTCGCTCGTATGGCCAGTTTCAGCGCCCAAAATCGACCAGGACACGCTGCACTATCGCGAACCACTTCGTCGGTTACACCACAAACCCAGCCGACGACAGGGCGATCAAAGCCCCTCCACCAAGTTGGATACCGGCCAGTGGCGTGCATTGCTGGCTCATTGCCACCGACCAGTATCTTGCCGAGCTGGTTGCCAGCCATGAGTAGGCGCTCACGTGCTGTGGCACCGGCGTCAAGAAACTCGACTTGTCTTGTGTAGGGCGTGTAATAGGCCAGCCGATTTTCAGTTAATCGTCTGGTCCTTTCGGTCGTCAGTGCTTCCAGCACTAAGTCGTCGTTTCAGTCATAAAACTCTGTCAATAAAAAAGCCCGCCGAAGCGGGCGGTGAAGCCTATTTGGGTCAAAACTTGGCTCCAAAACATTCGCGTTACATCGTCAGCCGTTGATTTGACTCATGAATTTCGTTCTTTGCTACCGATTTGATACAACGGCGCTCGAAGCATTGCGCGACTTGCGATTCCAACGTACGACCGCGACGCGGACGAGGACCATCATGGCAGAGAAAAAGCGCGGTCTCACTTACGCGCAAGCCGGTGTTGACATCGATGCCGGCAACCGAATGGTGGAGCTGATCAAGCCCCTGGTCCGCGCCACCGCCCGTCCGGGAGCGGATGCCGAAATCGGCGGATTTGGCGGATTGTTCGATCTCAAGCGCATTGGCTACCGCGACCCGATTCTGGTTGCAGCAACCGACGGCGTCGGCACCAAGCTCAAGGTCGCGATCGAATGCCGCCGCCACAACACCATCGGCATTGATTTGGTCGCAATGAGCGTGAACGACCTGGTGGTGCAAGGCGCCGAGCCCCTCTTTTTTCTTGATTATTATGCCTGCGGGAAACTTGAGCCGAAAACCGGTGCGGCCGTGGTTGAAGGCATAAGCCGTGGCTGCCGCGCGGCCGGGTGCGCTCTGATCGGC
>DAISKM010000656.1:0-1948 GCA_036820945.1 Pseudolabrys sp. | reverse complement strand
TTTTGATGAAATTTGTTTACGCAATTGCAGTTGCTGCCATCGCGATCGGCGCAACCGTTGGTCTGGCGCAACAGGATCCGATCGCTGCCCGCAAGGCCCTAATGAAGGCCAATGGGCAGGCCGCCGGCGGTCTCTCGAAAATGGTCAAGGGCGAAGAGCCGTTCAATGCGGACGCGGTAACGAAGGCGTTCGCGACTTTTGAAGACGCGGCGGCCAAGATGCCCAATCTGTTTCCCCCCGATTCCAAGACTGGCGGCGAGACGACGGCGGCGCCAAAAATTTGGGAAGACACTGCGGACTTCAAGGCCAGGTTCGTCAAGCTTGGCAACGATGCCAAGGCTGCGAGTGCTTCGGTGAAGGATCTCGACAGCCTCAAAACAACTTTTCCCGAGTTCGCCAAAAACTGCGGCGGCTGCCACGAGATCTATCGCATCAAGAAGAGCTGAACTCTACGTAGCGACGCTAACATGGGCGGGCCGTCCAAGGGACGTTCCGCCCTTTCGCTTTCAGGGTTCAGAGCGAACGCCTAAAATCGCATCTGCCGGAGAGGTCAGTATGCTGCGGAAGGTTGTCGTCGCGGGGGCGGTCGTCGTTATACTTGGATTAGCGGCATTCTGGATCTTCACGATGCCGGAGACCGTGCCGGCGAGTGCACTGGGTGCGCACACGGCAGATCTCGCCAATGGCAAAGAGATGTTCTACGCCGGCGGCTGCGCGGCTTGCCATGCGGTGCCAAAGCAGGAAGACAAGACCAGGCTCGGAGGCGGGCTCGCTTTGCGCTCGCCCTTCGGCACCTTCTATGTTCCCAATATTTCCTCGGACCGCACCGACGGCATTGGCAACTGGAGCGAGGCGCAATTCATCACTGCCATGGTCAAGGGCACGTCGCCAGCGGGCGAGAATCTGTTTCCGGCATTTCCCTACACATCATATCAACGCATGACGTTCGACGATCTACGCGACCTTTTCGCCTATCTGAAAACGTTGCCGGCCGTGCCAGGAAAAGTGCGCGATCATGATGTGCCCTTTCCATTCAACGTTCGTCGAGCTGTCGGGCTCTGGAAGTTGCTGTTTCTTGATGGCAAGCCTTTCGTTCCCGACCAGTCCCAGTCCGCGCAATGGAATCGCGGTGCCTATCTGGTCAACGGCCCAGGTCACTGCGCCGAATGCCACTCTCCACGCAATATTCTGGGGGCCATCAAATCGGGAAGTCGGTTCACCGGCGGACCGAGCCCCGACGGTCAGGGAGGCGTGCCGAACATTACCCAGCAAAAGCTGAAAGACTGGTCAGTCAAGGACTTCGCCGAAGTGCTCGCAACCGGAATGACACCGGATTCCGATTTTGTCGGCGGCAACATGGCCGAAGTGGCGCGAAGCACGGCGCAACTGAGCGCGGCCAATCGGGAGGCGATGGCAACCTACGTCAAATCATTGTCGGCGGGGAAATAATGCTTGTCGTTCCGGACCGGCAGCACACGACATTCAGAAGGTCATGGCCGGGCCTGTCCCGGCCATCCACGTCTTGTGGCAGCAGAAGAGAAGACTAAGGGTTGCTCACAACACAGGCATGACGCATCGCGCTCGGCGAGGCCTGTGATAGAAAATTGCGAATGCATCCCTTCAAGGCCATCGGCCTCAAGCTGATTTCCGCATTGTTGTTTGCCGCCATGTCCGCCCTGGTGCGGAAACTGGGGGATGTCGCGCCGGTCGGGCAGATGGTTTTTTTCCGCAGCGCCTTCGCGATTCTTCCGGTGCTCGTGATTTATGCGATCCGTGGCGAGCTGAGCTCGGCGGTGCGCACGGGCCGGCCGCTCGGACAGCTCGGTCGCGGCACCCTGAGCGTAGCGGGTATGTTCACCAACTTCTCCGCGCTGACTCGCCTGCCGCTCGCGGACGCAACAGCAATTTCCTTCGCGTCGCCGCTTATCACTGTCGCGCTCGCTGCTGT
>DAISKM010000655.1:0-1952 GCA_036820945.1 Pseudolabrys sp. | reverse complement strand
CAACAATTCCGCCGAGCAGCGTGCCGAAGTTGAGCGCATGCGCTGGATTGGTGCGGACGTCGAATTTTGGCCGGCCGAAAGAGTACGCGAGCAGCTGCGCGGTCCGCGATATTTTGGTGCCGTTCACTACCGTCAGGCCTTCCACATAGACCCGTACAACTATGCCCTCGGCCTCGCGGCACTGGCCGAGAAGGCGGGGGCGCGAATATTTGAGGACACGCCGGCGGTTTCGCTCGACCCGGCCGGAGTCCGCAAGCGCATCGTCACTCCCGCCGGCCGCGTACGTGCCGCGCACGTCGTGCTCGCCGGCAACATCCACCTTGGCGCCCTCATGCCGCAGCTGGCAGCGACATTGCTGCCTCTCACGACTTTCGTAATGGTCACCGAGCCTATGGGCGAAATGTTGCACGAGGCGGTGCGCTATCGAGGGGCGGTAAGCGATACAAATCGCGCCGACAATCACTTTCGCATCGTCGGCGGCGACCGTTTGCAGTGGTCGGGACGCATGCGCGCTTGGGAGGCGAACCCACGCTTGATCGCGCGCTCGCTTGCTAATGACATCCGGCGAACCTTTCCGGGCCTCGGGACCATCGGCATTGCGCATTTTTGGCGCGGAACATTCGGCCGCACTGTCCATCGCATGCCGCAGATCGGCGAAATCGAGCGCGGCCTTTGGCTGTCGAGCGGTTTTGGAGGCCAGGGGTTGAGTAACACCGCGGTTGCCGGCGAGCTCGTCGCGCGCGGGATCATCGAGGGCGATGAAACATGGCGGCTGTTTGCGCCCTATGAATTGGTCTGGGCCGGCGGCGTAATCGGCCGCGTGGTCGCGCAAGGTATCTACTGGGGCACCAGCCCGGTGGAACGCATCGAACAGGAAGCTGCCCGTTATCGCGAGCATTTACGCGCGCCCAAGCAGGCGCAACCAAAGTCCCAGGAGCATTATGGCTGAGCGATTGCTGCAAGGTCAGACTAGATTATCGATTTTCTCTTCGGGCCATGAAGGCCAACCGCTCGAACAGATGTACATCCTGTTCGTTCTTTAGCAGTGCCCCGTGCAGCGGCGGGATGAGCTTCTTTGGATCACGCTCACGCAAAGTCTCGGGCCCGATGTCTTCGGCCATCAACAATTTCAGCCAGTCCAAAAGCTCGGATGTTGAAGGCTTTTTCTTCATGCCCGGCACATCGCGAATTTCGTAGAAGAGCCGCAGCGCTTCCGAGACCAGCCTTTGTTTGATGCCGGGAAAATGCACTTCGATGATCGCCCTCATGGTGTCGGGGTCCGGAAACCGGATGTAGTGAAAAAAGCAGCGCCGCAGGAATGCGTCGGGCAATTCCTTCTCGTTGTTCGAAGTAATAACGACGATCGGTCGCCGCCGCGCTTTGACCGTTTCGCCGGTTTCGTAGACGAAGAACTCCATGCGATCGAGTTCCTGCAGCAGGTCATTTGGAAACTCGATATCAGCCTTGTCGACCTCATCGATCAGCAGCACCGGCCGTTGATCGGAAATGAATGCGTCCCACAATTTGCCGCGCTTGATGTAATTGCGAATGTCCTTGACCCGCTCGTCTCCGAGCTGGCTGTCGCGCAGGCGGGACACCGCGTCATACTCATAGAGGCCCTGCAAGGCCTTGGTCGTCGACTTGATGTGCCATTCGATGAGCGGCGATCCGGTCGCCTTGGCAATTTCCAGTGCCAGCACGGTTTTTCCGGTGCCCGGTTCCCCTTTGACCAGCAGGGGACGCTCCAAAGTAATCGCCGCATTGACCGCGACCTTGAGATCGTCGGTCGCCACGTATGCCTTGGTGCCTTCAAAACGCATAACACTGCTTCCCGTACATGCTCGCTATTCATATCGCCACGATGCGGCACGACAAAGCTTTTTCAGCCGGGAGAGGGGTCTCGGAGGCGCTGCTGAGTCGCCCAGGATTGTTTTGAGCGTGGCATCCAGGTC
>DAISKM010000654.1:0-1959 GCA_036820945.1 Pseudolabrys sp. | reverse complement strand
GATCGAGTAGGCCGAGTTGACGGCAGCTATTGGGGCACATAGCGGACAATCCGACCGCATCCGCCTTTGTCCGCTTTGGGTCAAAAGCAGACATATGCGCCGCAATAAGGCATGTCCGCTTTACCCCCGACAACGACCGCGAAAGCGGATTTCCGCACAAGGTCATGTCCGCTCTACCCCCGAAAGCGGACATGTGCAGCGCACAAGCCCATGTCTGCTTTGGGCCAATAGCGGACATGCTGAACAAACTGTCAGGAAAATATTCGGAACGAAAAAGCGCATTCTTGCGTTTCTTTCGCGTTTGGGGGCCGATGGAGTGCACTTGAGCATTCACACATGCGTACCAAGAGTCGATTCTCGCGTTGGCTCAAGGCGGCGGCCGTTCTAGCAGTAGCCGAATGCGCAGGCGTAGCTGTGGTTCAAGCACAATCCTCTGGCGATTTTTTCCGGTTCAACGGGTCGCATCTCCGATATGACAAATATCGTGGAAGCTTCTTCGACCCATTGGGCTGGGAGCGGCAGCGTCGGAAAGCGCATCGACGAAGCGACGGCCCGCAAGCGTCACCGCTGATTAAGGCGAAATCGAAGTCTGAGCAGAGCGAGCCAGCGACTTTGAAAAAAGCCGTCGGGTCTGCGACCGGGTCTGTCGAAGACGTTCCGCTGCCGCGACCGCGGCCGCCATTCTCGCCGGAGCCTCACTCTTTTGCCGAGGCGGCAGGCCCCGGTTTCGATACCACGAATGTCACCAGCGCATTGAGCGATTGTGATCAGCGGCTGGCGGCAATCGCCACTATCGAGTTGCTGCCGAGGCTCATCGGCCCCGGTGACTGCGGCGGCCGCGATATGATCAGGCTCGATGCCGTGCTGCTTCCCAACCGCAAGCGTGTCGAGGTCAGGCCTACAGCGATCTTGCGCTGCGCGATGGCGGAATCCTTTGCTGCCTGGGTCCGAGACGAGGCCTCCGATCACATCGCCGCGCTCGGGGACGCGCTGCGCACCGTTGATACCCTCGGTTCGTACGAGTGCCGCGGCCGTAACAGCGTTGCCGACGCCAAATTAAGCGAACACGGCAAAGGTAATGCCATCGATGTCCGTGCCTTGGTCCTGGCGGGCGGTCGCCACATCGACCTCACCGATGAGGCCGTTTCAAAACCGCTTCGCGACAATTTGCGAGATTCCGCCTGTCATCGCTTTACGACGGTGCTGGGACCGGGCGCTGACAGCTATCACAGTAACCATATCCATCTCGATATTCTCGAACGAAGAGGTGCCCGTATTTGCCAATGGGATGTGCGCGAGCCGCCTCCCCCGCCGGCTAAAGTCGCGCGCGGGCCTGTTCGGCTGGCCGCCACATCGATGCTCGCTGTGCCCAGGTTGTCAGAGAACCAGACGGTCACCGCAGGCCCCTGGGCAATCGTGCCAACCTACAAAGCCAATAAGTTGCAAAGCTGCACCATGAGCCGTTCCGATGGCGAGCTTGGAGCAACTTTCGTGCGCGCCCAAGACGGGCTGTCGGTTATCCTCGCGTCGCAGCAGTGGAAACTTCACCGCGGCAAGGCTTATCCTGTTCGTCTCACGGCAGGCTCGCGATCCGTGGATGCCAACGCCCGTGCGGAAACGAAAAGTGTGATTATCCCGCTTGCAGACAGCACGCTCAATTCAAGGCTTCGATCGGCAAATAACCTTCAAGTGCACGCCGAGGGTGCCACGCTGCGGGTGCCGCTTGATAGCAGTTCGACGGCATTTGAACGTCTTGAGGAATGCTTCAATAGTGGCGAAGCGCCCAAGACAAACCCCTTCGTGAAACGCAACACATCGGAGAGCAATCCATTCGTCGCGCCTGGCCGGAAGCGTTACGGAATGTCCTTTTACCCCCGAAAGTTTTACTCCCAATAGCGACCGCAAAAGCGGATTCCCGCAAACGGTGATGTCCGCTTTACCCCCGAAAGCGGACATGTG
>DAISKM010000653.1:0-1974 GCA_036820945.1 Pseudolabrys sp. | reverse complement strand
ACCGGTGAGCATCGTCGACGCTAATGCCTCATGTCCGCTATTGGCCCTTAACGGACATCGGTGTTTGCGGTGCGAATGTCCGCTTTCGGGGCTAAAGCGGACATGGCGGTTGCACGGCGAAATGTCTGCTAATGAGCCAAAGCGCTATTTACAAACCGCCGGGCGCGAATAGCCGCAAGGCTACCAGTGATCGGGATCGCCATACGGCCGGTCCAGATAAGGGAAGTTGACCCCCGGGCCAAACGGATAGGCTGAAGTCCCTCTGGGATCAAATGCTGGCACCCGCGACGGGGACGTCACGATGCCACGGTTTTCCTTCACCGCACCTTGGGAATGTGTGCTCGACGCGTGCCGTGACTGGGGCGCTGCAAAACTCGATCCCGAAATCGCGGGCAATAGCCCGACGGCAATTGCCAACACATGAAACTTCGTCATCGTCATTTTTGTCACCTTAGGTTCTTGTATGGATGTGTTCTTTCGCGCCACCGCAACTCTTGCCGAGCGCGACAGAATCGAGCAGCGATGCGGGCGAGCCCATAAGCCCCTCCCAAAGCCGCGAGAGGCACCGGCCAATGCGCGAAAGCGTCCCAGATGCGCCACGCCCACACCAGCGTGAACAGCAGACATGCCAGCATCACTCGGGTTAACAATAGGCCTGACCTGATGCTCCATCGCACCAGGGAAACCGCCAACAAGTTTGTCGGTTGCTTCATTGCCGTACTGATCAGGCTGGGCAGACTGACAGGCCGGTACAGTCCGCGAGGGTGTAATTCCCTGCTGCGTCATTGCCTCCAGCAGCTTCCAGTGCCTCATCGGATACCTCACGAATGAGAAGGTCCTCTTCGCGCGAGGTGGCAGGAAACGTCATCATTTGCTGACTCCTATGGTTGGAAACGATGCGGAGTAGATTGCAAACGGTCCCGCGCTATTCCGGTAATTGGAAGCCAACGCTTCACTTCTAAGTAACAAGATTGCGAAGAGCGGGCCGGGAATAAAAGGCCGCGCAAGTCCGCCTTCCGAGCAAAAGCGGACATGGTGATTGCACAGCGAAATGTCGGCTTACGATCCAAAGCGGACATTACGGCAACCGACGCTTACGTTCGGTCCAACGTACTGCAAGGAAAGTGGGGCGAACTGAGTCGCCCTACTTTCTTCGTGCAGGGATGATCAGTTACCTTCCTGCTGCAGCAATTCGTTGTAGCCAATGCTGCCGCCGCCAGTGAGCGCCGGATCGTCTGAATCGACAGGCATGCGGGCACGGGGAGCGGAATTCGACTGCGGGCGCCGGTCCATCGCATATGCATCGAGCCCATTCCGGCGAGCGGCACGAGCGCCTGCGTGACGAACCGCAGCGTCCGCAGCAGCCGGTTGATAACTATATGACGATGCGTTTCCGGTTTCGTCACCGCCGTTGATAGTCTGAGCGAGCGCAGGCGATGCAAAGATCACCGCCGCAACTGCGCCAACGAGGACAAGTTTGGCTTTATCGGTCATTATCCTTCTCCTTTTTTGAAGCAGCCCAAAAGTGGGATGGCTCTTGGCGCCGCATTTGCGAACGAGACTTAGGTGGCTGGCGGTTAGGCGTCATGAGCCCATGACGCACTTTCACTTGGACTGGTGCGCAGTGTTTCGTCGCTCGGGCGACCGAGAAGGTCAGAGTAAGCGCCTGGCGGATGACCGAACCGCCGTCGAAACTTTCGTGCGAAATGAGTGTAGTCGCGAAAACCGCAAAGGTAGGCGATTTCGCTGAGAGGCTGGCTCGCTCGCAGTGATCCCCGGCGATGCAGAAGGCGCGCCGCCTGATCTAAACGAAGTGAGTATATGAACTCACTGCAGGTTGAACCGCGCTCTGTGAAAAGCTTCTGCAGATAGCGGAGCGAGATTCCCGCTTCGGTGGCTACTTCATGAGGACCGAAATCCGGATCGGCATAGCCGTCCTTGATGATATGGCGGATGCGTGCGAACAGCTTGTCC
>DAISKM010000652.1:0-1976 GCA_036820945.1 Pseudolabrys sp. | reverse complement strand
TTTCAGACGTACCTGCGAATGAACTGATCACGGTTTCGTCGCAAAGCGCGGCCGACGGAATGTCTGCTTTTGGCCCAAAGCAGACATGCGCTAGTGCACTGCAAATGTCCGCTTTCGGGGGTAAAGCGGACATCAGGGCGGATGAGCGGAAATGTGCGTGCTGATGTTCGGTTCGGGCCGGTATCTGAAATTTGCAGGTGCGCGCTAAGAGCGCGTCGGCTAAACGCAGCTCTGATAGAGAAATCCCGGCATTACCGCTTTTCTCTTTTTCGCGCCTGCCGCTTTCGTCGCGCGACTAGTTTGCGCAACTCCGCATAAACTCTTCCGCGCAAATTGCCGACCCGCGCGATCACCCCTCGAACAAGCGCGATGTTAAGACGAAATTTCCGGGCGACATATCGGACCTCATAGTCCTCCTTCCGCGCTGCCCGAATACGGTCTTGCTTTCCACGCGTGCGTTTATTGCCCATGAGCCACCACCAGAACGTGCGGTCCCTTTTATCCTCTGGCCGCGAGATTCTAGAGGCGTGCGATTTTCAAGCGGCGCGGCCCACTGTCAATTGCGGGGATCAGCGGAGAAATAAAAACGGATTAGGGGCCTAACACATTCCACACCAGCGCGCGACAGAGGCTCTCGATATCCTCATTCATGTTGTCCGGTGTTGGGGGTAAAGCGGACACGGATCGGAAATATAGAAATGTCCGCTAATGACCCAAAGCGGACATTTGGAAGCATCCACCCGATTCCAAAATTCTCCTTTGGCTGCTGCGCGGGGCGCGGGTTCGCCCGCGATCAGGTGTGGTATTGTTCAAACGCCCTGAAGCCTGACCCCCGTGGGAGGGTCACATGGCAAAACACATCGGACGACGGGAATTCCTTGTTATGCTCGGGGCCGGGGGCCTTGTGTGGCCATTCGGGGCACGGGCGCAGCAGCCAGCCATTCCGGTGGTTGGGTTCGTTGGCAGCACTTCGCTGGGACCGCTACGTGACGCAGTTACCGCGTTCCACCGAGGCCTCACCGAAACCGGCTACGTCGAGGGCCGGAATGTCGCGATCGAATATCGATGGGCAGAGGGTCAATACGATCGACTGCCGGGACTCGCGGCCGATCTTGTTCATCGTGAGGTGGCTGCGATTGCCGCCATCGACGGACTTCCTTCGATACTGGCAGCTAAAGCGGCGACCGCCACAATTCCAATCGTCTTTTTTACCGGCGGCGACCCGGTCCAGCTTGGACTTGTCGCCAGCCTGCGCCGGCCCGATGGCAACCTCACGGGTGTAACCGCGTTGAATGTCGAGATAGGGGCGAAGCGGCTGGAACTGCTCCATGAGCTAGTCCCGACGGCGGGCGTCATTGGGCTCCTCGTCAACCCGACTAATGCCCTCACCGAGGCAAATACAAAAACCGTGCAGGCGGCAGCCCGTGCCCTCGGCCTGCAGCTTCATATCCTTAATGCCAGCACTGAGCGCGACTTCGATGCGGTCTTCGCTAGACTGATCCAATTACAGGCAGGCGGCCTCGTGATCGCCGCAGACGCATTCTTCATTAGCCGAAGCGAACAGCTCGCCAAACTGGCGTTCCGTCACGCAGTGCCGGCGATCTTCCAGTATCGCGAGTTCGCCGCAGCCGGCGGTCTGATAAGCTATGGAGGCAGTCGTACGGACGCTTATCGGCAGGTCGGCGTTTATACCGGCCGGATTCTCCAAGGCGCAAAACCTAGCGAGCTGCCGGTCCAGCAGGTCACGAAAGTTGAATTGTTTCTGAACCTCAAGACCGCCAAGGCACTCGGCATCACCGTCCCGCTTCCGCTGTCGGGTCGCGCCGACGAGGTGATCGAATAGAAATTGTTGCAGTGCATGAGTCCGCTATTGGCCCAAAGCAGACATGCCGAAAAAACGCAATCGATGTCGCTATTGGGGGTAAAGCGGACATGGCCTTTTGCGGAATTACGCTTTCGCGGTCGCTTTCGGGTGT
>DAISKM010000651.1:0-1988 GCA_036820945.1 Pseudolabrys sp. | reverse complement strand
GTTCCAATGCGTCAATCGAAACCATCAGCGAGGCGCTCCGCCGCGCGCAGGCATTCCAGTCTGCAAGGCGCGGATAATTGTCGACCAGCCAGCCGAATGCACTCTGCACGATGGTGAAGGCGGATGCCGCCTGCATCACCTGACCAAGCGTCATGCTGCGATCGAGGAATTTCGGCGCGCACAGCAACACCGGAATGACCGGCGCAATGATGCGGGATCCATGCGAAACGACCGTTGTTCGCATGTGCTGACCGCACAATAGTGCCCATTGCTTGAGCACACTGCGCAAGGATTTGTCGATGCCGTCGCGCTCCTCCGCCTCGCCGCCAAGCAGCGCGATGCTTTCGCCGTTTTCACGCACGCGCGTCAGCACATAGCGATATTCGGCTTCAGCCTGGTTACGACTTTCAGAGATCGCAACGAACCTACGACCGATCACGGCCATCGCGGTACTGGCGACGGCCGCGTACGCGATCGCCGCAACGACGAGGAATCCAGGAATGGTGAGGGTCGCACCGCCAACGGAAACGGTAAGTGCGCCACCGATAGTCCAGAGCACGGCGATGAAAGTCGCCGCCGACAGCAGCGCCGAGGTGACACCGGCGACGAAGTCGACGGGCGCGTCGGTGGCAATTCGCAAATCCTCGGCGATGCGATATTCCGGATTCTTGTGGTCGCCGGCGACCAGATTAAGCTGGTAGTAGCGTCCATTGCTCAGCCAGCGTGACAACGCATTGTCGGTCAGCCACGCGCGCCAGCGCCGCTGGATTCCCATACGCGCGAAAACCTCAGCGACACCGAGGCCGACGCTCGCAAACGCCAACGGGAAGAAAACAGCTGACAGCCAAAGCACAGTCGCGGAGTCGCGCTTCTCGATGGCATCAAAGATCTCGCGATTCCAGACGTTGATGCCGTATTGCACGGCGACATTGACAACGATCAGCAGAAAGAGTCCGATCGTGGCAATCCACGCGATCCGGTCCCCGCTCTTGCCCCAGAACCCGCGTGCCGAAATCCAGAACCGCTTCAGCAGATAGCGCTTGCGCGCCTGTTCAATGTCTTCTGCCGACATTGTCTCGTCGGGCTCGGCGACCTCAGCTGGCGGCGGTTCGATCTTTGCCGATTCAGCGACATCTGGCTCGGCCTCTTTGTCCGATTTGCGCGAATTCTTGCCGGACTTTTTGAGCGTGCCGTCGGGCGGCTTTTTGGTGCTGCCGCCCGGAGGCCTGGCGTTCGCTCTGCGTTTCGGGGACAACTTGCCCTCGGGCGATTTTGATTTCGCTCGAGACGAAGTTCGCGCAGATGGTTCTACGTCGGAACTCGATTTAGCGGTGGACTGCTTGTTCGAGGATTTTGTCTTGGCGTTGCCCATGCCCTAATAACGGCAATGAGATCAATGGGTTCCCTAGTCTAAAGTGTTAGGTTGTCGCGGTCTTCGGACCTGTCAGGCTCGCAAGTAAAACGGCGAGGATGCCCACCAGAAATATCCCGTCGAATGTCCCTGCTCCTCCGATCGATGCCACCGGTGCGCCGAGCCCGGAAATTTTCCCGAGGTTGAACAGATCCGCCCCGATGAGAGTGCCAAGGCTGCCGCCAATATAGGCCAGCTGCGCGGCGTGTATTCGTGACAGGATCAGCGCCACGATGCAGGTCACCAGCGCTGGAACGAGGACAGGCATGGCGATGCCGAGGCCGGGAATGGGCTCCGCCAGCGCGTAGCACGCGATCGCAATGGCCGCGACGGCGATAGCGGCATGGCTCCAGAGATCGTATTTAAACAGAAGGTATGTCGACATGATGGTTGGGATGACAGCGCCGCCGACGTTCACAGCAAGCACGGTGCCTGGCCACTGCACGACGTAAGGAACGGCGTAGCGCATCCCGAAAAAATCGATGTCGCGGCCTATCACGACGTGCTCTTGCGGGAGTTGCGCGATCGGGATGTTGAAATAGCTGCCGATGAGGGAGCCAAAGAGCAGGATGAGAGC
>DAISKM010000650.1:0-1988 GCA_036820945.1 Pseudolabrys sp. | reverse complement strand
TTCCATAATGCTGCGCCCTTCTCGTCCGCCAACCGGACAACTTCACTGGATTGCGCATTTGCCGCCGCATATTTTGCGCAGAGGACATTGGTCAACGATGTGTGGAACTGCGCATACATCAAAGGCACAGCGTGGCCACTGTCACGTGCATCTTCGAGCACGTGATCAACGTCCGCGAGTGCGGCCTCGGGGTACCCGAGCATCCACTGGGCCAGCGCCCGATAAACAAAGATTGACACTCTGACGTCTTGGCCAAAACGCGTCGCGAGCGCCTGATGCGTGGCAGGATCGTAAAGTGCGAACGCCTGATTGTAATGCGCTCGGCCTTTAGCGATGTCCCCAGTTAACGTCAGCGAATTACCCATCAGGCGGTGCCCGATCATGAGTGGAACGGTCTGCCCTTGCTTCTCTGCGAGCGCCAAAAATTGCGACGCAAGCTCGCGCGTCAGGTCTCCGTTGAACGCCACAAAGCTTGCTGCCCAGGCGCCATAGAGGACCGAGAAAAGCAGCAGTGGATCTTCGGGAGCTTCTCCGAGCGCTTCTGCTCGCTCGATGAATTGACGCGCCCGTTCAACGGCCGCCTTGGGCTCAGGCGCCGCATAGCCTTTAACGTGCATGAGAGCGTTAACGAGTGCGACCTGCAGCTTGATCTGTTCGCGACGGACGACAGGCGTGCCGGGCAAGGTCGCTATCTGGTCGAGGGCCCGCGTGAGCTGCTCGGCGGCTTCGACCAGCGCCGACTGCGCCAGCGACCGCTGCCCCGCTTTGCCCCGAAGGCTTGCGGCTTTCTCGATCAGGCCGGCCTCGGTCCAATGGCGTGCCAACAACTCCGGTCGGCTCTCGGCGATATCGGCGAATTGGACTTCAAGCGTTTCGGCAATGCGGGCATGCAGAGCGCGTCGTTGTTCGCGCAGCAATGTGCCATAAGCAGCGTCTCGCACCAGGGCATGCTTGAATAGGTAGGTCGCATACGGCGGCAGACCCTGTCGGAACAGCAGACCGGCTGCGATGAGGCGGTCAAGCGCTGATCCCAACTCCACATCCCGCTTGCGCATCACGGCATTCAGAAGCGCATGCGAAAACTCGCGGCCGATCGCCGCCGCGACCTGTGCTACTTCCTTGGGCGGGCCGCCGAGCCGGTCGAGCCGGGCCATGAGCGAGGCATGCAGGCTCGCGGGGACCGCCAGTGCCGGGGACGGAACCGCCGCAATCGCGCGCTCCGCGGCCGTCTCGCCCCCAGCTTCCAATACCGCCTTGGTCATCTCCTCCACGAACAAGGGGATACCGTCGCTACGCTCGATGATGTCCTGCCGAATGTTCGCCGATAACAGCCTGTTGCCGACGATGCGGTCGACCATTGCGCCAGCCTCGTGCTCTGCCAGCCGATTGATGAAGAGGGAGCTGACGTAAGGCCGTCCAACCCACGGCGCGTCGAATTCAGGCCGGAATGTCACTAGCAACAGGACCCTAAGTGTCAGAATTCGGTCTAAGAGTCGACCGATCGTTACCAAGCTGGTTGGTTCGATCCAATGCACATCTTCGAAGATCATCAGCACAGGATTTTGCCGCGACAGCGTCTCCACCTGCGCGGTAAGCGCCTCTAGCGTTTTTTGCCGGCGCTGCTGCGGCGTCAGTTCGAGGGCGGGATACCGACCATCGTTGGGCAGCGAAAGCATCTCGGCAATGAGTGCGGTGTCCTGGATCGAAGTCGAAGTCTGCGCAAGCAGAGCATCGAGCTTGTCGAGTTTCTGCTGGGGCGTATCGTCGTGTAACAATCCAGCCGCACGTTCCATCTGACCGATGATCGGATAAAACGCGCTGTCGGTGTGCTGGGGCGAGCAGAAATAGCGCAAACGCGTATGCGGTTCGGGCGCAAGGCTTTCTAGAAGAGCCGCTGTAAGCCGCGATTTGCCGATGCCCGCTTCGCCGGAAATCAGCACCACCTGACCCTCGCCGCTCTTCGCCCGCGACCAGCGCCGCAACAGCAG
>DAISKM010000649.1:0-1991 GCA_036820945.1 Pseudolabrys sp. | reverse complement strand
GCTGAACATGCCGCATCACCGGCTCGGCCCTATGCCAGGCGTCGGGCTGAGAGCCCGCGTCATGTTGGTCCAACCGATCCAAAAAGCTCCTCAGCCTGCGCACTTAGTCGTACTCGCAAGCGAGAAGGGTGGTTCGGGAAAATCCACCACAGCGCTGCACATCGCGGTGGCGCTGCTCAAGGCCGGCCAGCGCGTCGCCACTGTCGATCTCGACAGCCGGCAGAAAACTTTCACCCATTACATCGAGAACCGCCGCGCCTGGGCTGAACGCACGCGCATACAGCTCGAGCTGCCGACGCATTATTGTGTCGAGCGCGCTGAGACCAGCTCTATGGAAGCCAACGAGACGACCGAGGTCGCCAACTTCTCCTCCGCCGTCAGCGCGATTGAGCGCACCCATGACTTCGTGGTGGTCGATACGCCCGGGAATGACTCCTTTTTGATGCGGCTCGCTCATTCCATGGCTGACACCCTGGTCACGCCGATCAACGACAGCTTCCTTGACTTTGACGTGCTCGCCACCCTCGATCCAATCAATTTTGCCGTCACTGGTGAAAGTCACTACGCCAAGATGGTGCGCGCGGCGCGCCGCCAGCGGCGTCTGTTCGACGGCCGGCTGACTGACTGGATTGTGGTACGAAATCGTCTGTCCGAGCTTGGCTCGCGCAACAAGCGCCTTGTCGGCGAGGGACTGACCGAATTGGCCAAACGTATGGGCTTCCGCTGGCTAGAGGGATTTGCCGAGCGCCTGGTTTACCGGGAATTTTTCCCGCGCGGCTTGACCGCGCTCGATGATCTCGACAAGGCGACACTCGGCAGGGGGCCTAATAAGTCGCACGTCACCGCGCGAGAGGAAGTGATCACTCTGCTCAATGCGCTGCGGCTGCCGCTATCCGAAAATGGCAAACGACACGCGGCTGCCCGTACGGAATGGTATTCGGTCATGAAAGAGCCGCTGCAGGTTCACGAGGTCGTCGCTTAAGTGCTGCTGCTCAAATGATGCTGTCTTCGTTGACACCTTAACTGATTATCACTTTATCACGCTCAGGTTGCGACTTGTGTGTACCGGAAACCTTATCCGCGTGGCTGAGGTAAGGGAATTGCCTAAAATGTTTGCACCCATCACATGGGCGCAAATCGACTATCAGCGTCACCGAGCTGACCGACTAATGGACACCGATTGGACAAAGGACCTGAAGCCCGACGAGGCACAGGCGGCCCTTGATGCTCTGAATGCGAGCAAGGCGCCGATTACGGCTAGGAAAGGCGTTGACCTTCTGAAACTGAAAAGGGCGCTCGAGTTAAGGTCGGGCGCGGAACGCAAGCTACCGGTGGAGCATTGAATTACTGAGTGGCATGTAGGCATGTAGAATGAGTATCGGCGTATGTCTCCCAACTCGCCCCCCTTGGCGCCTGTGGCCAGCCAAACTGTGCATATAGTACTTGATGATCTCGGCAGTAGGTTCGGGCGCGTTTATTGCGAGACAGGCGAAGCGGAGGCCGATGAAGCCAGCACTGTCGGCAACATTCTTGATGGCCTGTACGTACGCCCTGTTCAGGTGATGGCCTTTAATGTGTCAGCAGGCTGGGCTCGTGACGTTACGACGGACATAGCTCTAGCAGTTCTAAAACGCGCGCAGATGGAGCGCCGTCTGATGGGAGGAAGTGCAGAAGGATTTGTTATACACGCATTGGGACCCGGTGCTTTAGCGTAACGTCCGGTGCAACGGCGTTGAGGGAACCACTCTGGCATGTGCCGGTTTCAATAATGCTGCAGGACGTGTCGCCATGACTGAAACCAAGGTTCGCGACGCCGCCGACCGGCGACGAAATCGAGTGGCGGCATGTTTGGCTGACTAAAGCGTCGATTGACGCCCCCAACTGCGAAACAATCGCCCGCCCTAAACCGATTACAAAAAAGATGTCGCCGGCACGGCGGCTTGAGAAACTTCGCCGCTTAAGGGCGACGCTGGAGCCGCCAGGTTCGTGGC
>DAISKM010000648.1:0-1994 GCA_036820945.1 Pseudolabrys sp. | reverse complement strand
GCTCTAACCGGCGCAATTAGTTCGAGCGGCAAAATGGGCAACGCGCAAAACTCTTTGTCTGGCATTTAGGATTTCGGCGAGCGGATGGGCTTCCGAGAAATTTAAAAAGGCACTAACATTCGAATAGGATCGAGGCATATCCGGGAAATGCCGGACCCAAGCTGATCTCTCGCACTTGGATCGTAGGACGACTTCCCGGCCGTGCATTTACTTCCAGCAACGGAGGTCTGCCATGAAGGTCAAAGAAGCGATGCACAAGGGCGTTGAGTGGGTCGGCCCTGACACCCCAGTCATCGAGCTCGCCAAGCTAATGCGCAAGCATGATATCGGAGCCATTCCAATCGGAGAGAACGATCAGCTCGTTGGGATGGTGACGGACCGCGACATTGTATGCAAAGGCCTAGCCGAGGACAGCGATCCTGCCCGCCTGACCGCGCGCGATGTAATGACTCCCGGCATTCATTGCTGTCGGGACGATGATGACCTCGACAAGGCGGTGCGGCATATGGAGGAACTGAGGATCCGTAGGTTGCCTGTGATCAACAAAGGCAAGCGGATGATCGGCATCCTTAGTCTTGGCGACGTTAGCGGCATAGCGCCGAATGGTCTGCTGTCCGAATACGTCAAGAGCGTATCGGCCCATCACCACTGAAGCACTTGGTTCACTGCCGCGCGCTGTCGAAAAATGACGAGGCCGCGAATTCGGATTCGCGTCACGGCCCGTGGTATGCCGTCGCGCATCAGATGTAGGCCGCGACGCTGCTGCGGCACCATTCACTTGAGTTCCATTCCTGCTTCGACATCCAGGTTCCGCTTGAGCATCGACGGATCCTTGCGTATGCGCCAGGAACGACCCAAGATGGCCGCATTTGCCATGCAAGAAGTTTTCAAGCTGGCGCAAGAGTCAGAAATAAGAGTCAGAAAGATGACTCAAGACCGGCGACGCCATGGCCACCTGCATCCCTCAACAGAGCTGGCAAGGCTTGTCGCCGCAGCGTCAGGACCGGGAGGAAGCAATGTGGGACAACGCAAAACTCCAAGGCCCGAAAGACAGGACCCGGATCAGCACGACCGAGGACTATGAACTGCTCTATTGGTCGCAAACCTTGGGACTCTCGGCCGAGGACCTGAAAAATCTCGTGGCTCAATACGGCAATTCGGTCGACGCAGTTCGCCAGGTCCTCGGAAAGCGGGCCTGTCAGCGCGCTCACTGATCGTCAGCGCACAAGCGAAGGTCGCTTGGGGTCGAATTTCCATTCCGGAATCAAAAACTTCATCGCGACCGCGTCGTCGCGCGCGCCGAGCCCCATGCTTTTGTAACGGCGATGCGCCGATTCGATCTGGGCCATGTCGACTTCGATCCCGAGGCCCGGCCGATCAGGAACGAGCACCGAGCCTTTGACGATTTTCAATGGCTGCTTCGTCAGACGTTGTCCATCCTGCCATATCCAATGGGTGTCGATTGCGGTGATGTCGCCGGGAGCCGCAGCCGCAACATGGGTGAACATCGCAAGCGAGATGTCGAAATGATTATTTGAATGCGATCCCCAGGTGAGGCCAAAGTCCCGGCACATCTGCGCAACCCTCACCGATCCTTGCAGCGTCCAGAAATGCGGATCGGCAAGGGGAATATCGACGGAGTGAAGCTGGATGGCATGGCTCATCTCGCGCCAATCGGTGGCAACCATGTTGGTCGCCGTGGGCAAGCCGGTTGAGCTACGAAACTCCGCCAGGATCTCGCGGCCGGAAAAGCCTTTCTCGGCGCCACAGGGATCTTCGGCATAGGCCAGGATATCGTGCTGTCCGCGACACAGCGTCACCGCTTCCTTCAGCGACCACGCCCCGTTTGGATCGATAGTGATGCGCGCTCCCGGGAATCGGTGCGCAAGCGCGCCGACTGCCTCCATCTCCTTCTCGCCTTCGAGCACGCCGCCCTTCAGCTTGAAGTCCTGAAATCCGTACCGGTCTTCCGCCGCCTCCGCGAGCCGCACGAC
>DAISKM010000647.1:0-2006 GCA_036820945.1 Pseudolabrys sp. | reverse complement strand
TCGAGCATCGCTGTTACGGTTGAGAAATTGAGGCATTTCAAGCGCGCGGACTGGACCACGTCGCATTTGACTCAGGTCAAGAAGCCTGCTGACTCAGGTCAAGAAGCCTGCCCCTTGCTGCAACTATTTTTCCAAGCCGAAGTACCCCACCGTCGACGGTATTCTGATGGGTAAGGCCTAGAATGCTGGAGTGGAAAACCAACGAGGCTTTGGCCGTCGGAAAGGGCGCGACCCTACAGCAATATGTCGCTAGCGTTGGCCACGATCAGCTGGAAATGGAAATCGCCCCCTGGGGTGAAGGTCAGCTTAAGATCAATGGCCGGGAAATCGCGCGCATCAACGATGCTAAGGATCGCCGTCAGGCTTTTCGTGCAATCAAACAGATTGCGGAACGTTACGTGGAGACTCACATGAACAAAAGCGCTGCGCCGATGCTCCCGGCGGTGAAGGCCAAGCTCCTGGACGGGAAAAGGGGTCTCATCGTTGGCATTGCCAACGACAAATCAATTGCGTGGGGTTGCGCGAAAGCTTTTCGCGCTTTCGGCGCCGAGGTCGCGGTCACCTATCTTAACGAAAAAGCCAAAAAGTTCGTCGAGCCCCTTGCGCGGGCGCTCGAAGCTCCGATTTTTATGCCGCTCGACGTGAGCGTGGCCGGCCAGACGGAAGCTGTCTTTGAACGGATTTCCAAGGAATGGGGCAAGCTCGACTACCTTGTTCACTCCATCGCATTTTCGCCGAAGGAGGCGCTGCAGGGGCGCGTGGTCGACGTATCGCGGGAAGGATTCGCGACAACAATGGATGTGTCCTGCTGGACTTTTATTCGGATGGCGCACTTGGCTGAGCCACTGATGAAAAAGGGCGGCACTCTCTTCACGATGTCGTATTACGGCAGTCAGATGGTCGTTAAGAATTACAACATCATGGGCGTTGCCAAGGCGGCGCTCGAATGCACGGTTCGCTATCTCGCAGCAGAGCTCGGACCAAAAGGCATTCGCGTGCATGCGATCTCGCCGGGCCCATTGGCGACCAGGGCGGCCTCGGGCATCCCGGAATTTGATGCATTGCTTGAGAAGGCCAAGGCACAGGCGCCCGCGCGCAGCCTCGTCAGCATCGACGACGTGGGAGTGGCGACCGCCTTCCTGGCGCATGACGCGGCGCGCCTGATCACCGGCGAAACGCTTTACGTCGATGGCGGCTATCACATCATGGACTAGAGGGTGCGACAGCGTGGCATCTTCTCACGGGATCTGGAAAGAGGGAGTCCACAAATGACATCAGTGCAAAAAAACGCACCTTCATCGGAGTTCGACACGGCAGCGTTCGGCATGTTCGCACCCGCTGTGGAATATGCGATCGATGCGTTCCAGCGCGGCATCCTGTTTTGGGATGTCATGCGTGAGCGCGGAAACCAGTACCGCGAACACATGGCGGAGACCGTGCCGAATGTGCTCGACTATAAAGTAGAGCTTGTGGTTGACGGGCGGACGCTGGAACGACCGGTCAATTATGCGCTTGCGCGCGTTGTCCCGCCCGCGGGAGCCAAAATCGATCCCAAGCTGCGGCCTTTTATTGTCGTTGATCCACGCGCCGGACATGGACCCGGGATTGGCGGCTTCAAAGCGGACAGCGAAATCGGCGTCGCATTCAAGGCCGGCCATCCGTGTTACTTCGTGGGTTTTCTTCCGGACCCCGTCCCCGGCCAGACGATTGGCGACATCGCTCGCGCAGAAGCGATCTTCATCGAAAAGGTCGCGGCCGAACACCCCGAAGCGAACGGCAAGCCCTGCGTGGTCGGAAACTGCCAGGCGGGCTGGGCGATCATGATGGTCGCGGCGCTTCGCCCGGAATTGTTTGGACCGATCATTGTCGCCGGATCGCCGCTTTCCTACTGGGCCGGCGTCCACGGCAAATATCCCATGCGCTATTCGGGAGGACTGCTGGGCGGCAGTTGGCTGACTGCCCTCGCGGGCGATCTCGGCCACGGCAAGTTCGACGGCGCCTGGCTG
>DAISKM010000646.1:0-2017 GCA_036820945.1 Pseudolabrys sp. | reverse complement strand
GCACCTGACCGCTCGAGCAATGTCTTGGCGATAAAGAAACCGAGCCCAAGCCCGGCCGGCTCCTCGCCTGTGTCGTCCTGGCGGCGCCGCCGGCTGGTCACGTAGGGTTCTCCAATCCGCGCCAGGATTTCCGGCGCAAACCCCGGCCCATCATCGCTGATTGTGACGGCGACCGAATCTTCATTCCAATTCGCATCGACCGCAACGCGGTCGCGCGCGAAATCGATCGCGTTTTCCAGCAGATTGCCAAGTCCATAAAGAATGGCTGGGTTGCGCGCCCCAACCGGCTCGGTCGAGCGATCGCTCGGCGAAATCACCTCGATGCTCACGCCGAAATGTCGATGCGGCGCCACAACCTCCTCGATCAGCGCAGTGAGAGGCATGCGGTCAAACGGCTCTCCGCTCGAAGACAATTCGGTGAGCTTGGCGAGAATGTCGCGGCAGCGCGTGGCCTGTTCGCGCAACAGCCGCACGTCGTCGCCGTGCGGCGCGTTCGGCGCGATCGCCCGCTCCAGCTCCTTGGCGATGACAGAGATGGTCGAAAGCGGTGTGCCGAGTTCATGCGCCGCCGCGGCGGCAAGTCCGTCGAGTTGGGAAAGATGCTGCTCGCGCGCAAGCACCAGCTCGGTGGCGGCGAGCGCGTCGGAAAGCTGACGAGACTCTTCCGTGATTTGCCAAGCATATGCCCCGATGAACCCGATCGCGAGCAAGATGCATAGCCAGACACCCATCATGTAAACGGGTGGCAGTTGCAACGGATCCTCGCTGTCCCACGGCAGGGGATAATGCACGAATACCAGGATCGTGGCGCATGCGACCGCAAAACCGCCCAGCAGAAGCGTGAACCGGGGTGGCAGCGCCGTCGCCGACAACAAGACCGGTCCCAGAAACATGAAGGCGAACGGATTTTGCAGACCCCCGGTCAGATACAAGAGCACCGCCAGCTCCGCGATGTCGAAGGCAAGCAGCCACGCCGCACGGTCCGGCTCGAGTCTTTGCGTCATATGGAAACGCAGACGCAGCGCCACATTGAGCCAGGCCGCGAGGATGATGGCGGCGAGACACGCGTAAATAGGAAGCTGGAAGTCGAGTCCGTAGTAGACCACTACGACGGCCGTGGTCTGGCCGATGATTGCAAGCCAGCGCAACCGCACCAATGTATCGAGGCGCACATTTCGGCCGGGGTGAGGTTGGGCAAGCGGCGAGGCCATGATTCAGTCTAACGCCAGGCGGCGGCGGCACAAATTGCATCCGCATTGCGGGGCTTGCACTTCTTGCGGCGCAGCGTCACATGTTTCCGCCTATGGATGCGCAAAATGCTTCCCCCATCGCCGTGGATCGGCTGGTCAAGCGCTATAAGGGCGTGGCGGCAGTCGACGGCATCAGCTTTCGGCTGACCCCCGGCTCGGTGACCGGACTGCTTGGGGGAAACGGGGCTGGCAAAACCACGACGATTGCGATGATCATGGGGCTGGTGACGCCGACGTCCGGCGGCGTGACCGTGCTGGGCGCCGAGATGCCGAGGCAACGTTATCGCGTGCTGCATCGGATGAATTTCGAGAGCCCCTACGTCGACGTGCCGATGCGCCTGACCGTGAGGCAAAATCTTTCCGTCTTCGCCCAGCTCTATGCGGTGGCCGACATTGACGAACGGATCGACAGGCTGGCCGCCGATCTCGATCTCACCGAATTTCTTGATCGGCCTACCGGCAAGCTTTCCGCCGGCCAGAAGACGCGGGTGTCGCTCGCCAAGGCGCTGCTGAACAAGCCTGAAGTACTGTTGCTGGATGAGCCGACCGCTTCGCTTGATCCTGACACGGCGGACTGGGTGCGCTCGCGGCTCGAACGGTATCGCGCTGAGGAGAGCGCGACGATACTGCTTGCCTCTCACAACATGGCAGAGGTCGAACGATTGTGCGAACGGGTCATCATCATGCACAGGGGCCGCATCGAGGACGACGACAGGCCTGACCGGTTGCTCTCGCGCTACGGCCGCGAGACGCTGGAAGAGGTGTTT
>DAISKM010000645.1:0-2021 GCA_036820945.1 Pseudolabrys sp. | reverse complement strand
CCGTCATCCATCGGCGACTGGGGCGCCCAGAAGTCCGCATTTTCTGCCTTCTCGCGCACCTTGGCGAGTCTTTGCTCCGGGATGTTCTCATGCTCGGAGAAATTTTCCGGATCAGCTTCCAGCGGCAGCACGTGCTCTTCCACGAAGGCGCGCACTCGCAGGCGGAGATCCTCGGTTTCTGGCGCAAGCGTGAAGTCCATGCGTCGTTTCCCTAGCCCTTGATCTGAATGACCTGCCCGCCGTCCACGACGATGGTCGCACCCGTGATATAGCTGCCCGCGTCCGAAACAAGGAGCAGCAACGCGCCATCAAGATCGCCGGGATTGCCGAAGCGGCCCATCGGAATCTCGCGCTTGATTGCCGTTCCCGCCTCGCCTGTCAGGTAATCGTCGTTCATTTCCGTAACAAACCATCCGGGGGCAATGGCGTTAACACGCACGCCCTTGAAGGCCAGTTCGACCGCAAGGGCCTTGGTGGTTTGCACGACGCCCGCCTTGGCCGCGGCGTAGGCCACCGCGCCCTTGGAGACTGCAAGCCCCAGCACAGATGCAATATTGACGATTGCGCCCTGCTTGTTCGCGGCCAGGATGCGACGCGCGCCCTCCTGAGCCCAGAAAAAGACGGCATCCAGGTTGATCGAGAGAACTTTCCGCCACTCTTCCGGCGGCATCTCGACGGCACGGCCGCCATGCGCGATGCCGGCATTGTTGACGAGAATCGTCACCGTGCCGAAGGCTTTCTCGGCCGCATCGAAGGCACGCGTCATGCCAGCGCGGTCGGTCACGTCAGCCTCAGCGGCTATGGCGCGGCCGCCTTTTTTCTCAATGTCGTCTTTCAGTGCCTTGAGCCGGTCCGCCCGACGCGCCACCAGCGCAACGGCGGCTCCATTATCCGCAAGCGCGCGGGCGAATTGCATGCCCAGCCCGCTCGAAGCGCCGGTTACCAGCGCCACGCGGCCCTTGAGGCTGAACATGTCCGCGGCTTTCATGCGACAGCCGTTATACACGGGCTGCGCAACGATATGGAATAGACGGCAAAAAACTCGTAACTATCTCGCGAACACTGGATGGGCTGGCGGCGTGGAACGGATCTGGCAGGCGGCGATCAACAGCTGGAATGGCCTCGTCGCGGTGACGCGGTCCGAAGCGGCGTTTCGCCAGGAACTTATGGTTCTGGCGGCCGGCGTCCCCCTCGCCTATTTTCTGACCGAGGAGCCGGGCAAGCGGTTCGCGTTGATCGGCGTGCTTGTCTTCATTCTCATTGTCGAGTTGCTCAATACCGCGATTGAAAAGCTGAGCGATCGCATCACCCGCGACAATGATCCGGCCATCAAGCGGGTCAAGGACATGGGCTCCGCTGCGGTCGGGCTATCGCTGCTTGCGGCGGGGGCGGTATGGCTCTGGATCCTGTTCGAGCGCCTGGGGCTCTAGTGCCCGTAGAGCGCGCGAGGCAGTGCGGTTGTAAGACCCGGGACAAACCAGAGCACCACCAGCGCGAACAGCTGGATGATAACGAACGGAATAATGCCGACATAGATATGCCGCGTCGTAATCTGTGGCGGTGCGACGCCGCGCAGAAAGAACAGCGTCGGGCCGAGCGGGGGGTGCATATAAGAGGTCTGCAAATTCACAGCCATCATGATGCCGAGCCAGACCGGGTCGACGCCGGGCATTGCCAGCAGCGTGGGCGCGACGATCGGCACCACGACGAAGATGATCTCGAACGCATCCATCACGAAGCCAAGCAGAAACATTGCCACCATGACCGCAAGGACTGCGCCGGCTGCGCCGCCGGGCAGATTTGACAGCGCCCGGTGCACCATGTCGTCGCCGCCCAGGGCGCGGAACACCAGGCTGAACATCGTGGCGCCGATCAGGATCACGAAAATCATGCTGACGATCTGCGCGGTCTTTTCGCAGACGGGCTTGAGGAGCGTGGCGAGCGGACCCTTGCGAGCGGCGAGCAGGATGGCGCCTACGGCGCCGATTGACGCCGCTTCGGTCGGAGTGGCAATGCCGCCG
>DAISKM010000644.1:0-2041 GCA_036820945.1 Pseudolabrys sp. | reverse complement strand
CGGCCAGCGCGGCGCCGCAAAAGAGACAAACGAAAAGGGCGAAGCGGGCGAGTGGCGCATGCCAAAGCAACTGGTAAAGGCCACGCCGAGTAAGCAATGCGTCGATAGGAACGAAAATTGCCAGTGAGAGTACGAACCAACCGGCTATCGTTGGGGCGAACGCACCTAAGAGATCGAATTGCGATTGCATTTCTACTTTCCTTGCGAGAGCGCGCTCGCGCGCATGAGCGTTGAAGCAAGTGTTTCTGATCCAACCGTGAGCATGGTCATAGCGTCGATTTTTCGGGCCTCTGTCGAGCGTCGGACTGCTGCGAGGCCACAACGACCGAGCCTATGCGCCTCTTGAGCCACCTTGCTGAACTTCCACGCGGATGGAGCGCGAACCGCTTGCGACAGCAGAGCGAGCAGACGAGATCGCTCGGCCACAATTCCGGGCGCTACCACTGTCTCATCGAGCGAGCGTGCAAACGTCAGCCCGACGGCTGTCGCATGATGCAGCCAGTCCGGTTTTTTGGACTGGCTGCTACTCTGCGGCGCGTTTGAGACGACGGCCGTCATCAGTTACCGGAGTCCGATTACGATCTGGTACGTCGGAGGGCTGGCTGCGCGATGGGTGCCGGGTTCGTAATGTTTTGCTGGTCTTGCTTTCGCGTACCCAACCCCAACTGTTTTGCAGGACGACCCGAACCAGTCTCGCGAATGATGAAGCCGAGAACGATTGCCAGCACCATGCCGCAGATCAATGGAAAAAAAGCCACTTGAAACTCGTGCAGTGTCGGCGGGCTGTTTGTGACCGGCACCATCAGTCGAGATATGAACGGCGACATAATCCCCGTGATGACAAAGACGAGGAAATTCATCACGCCCGCCGCCGTGCCTTTCACTTCCGGTACATTTGCTTCCTTCATCATTGTGAACGGTATCATTGCCGCCCCGGATCCGATCCCGAGCACGAGCGGAACTAAGAATCGGGGAAGGGCATCGACGGGAAGGAAAACTGCCGCGACCCCCGCAGCGAGCATCATCACCGCGCCTCCGATCAGCACCGGTTTACGAAGACCGATCTGGTCGGAGATGTACCCGAGCAGCGGACAGCCGATCACCCAACCGATCGGCACAATAGACGCGTCCAATGCGGCGTCTGCCATGCTTAGGTGCTCACCAGCGTGTAGGAACGATGTTCCCCACACCATGGCGCCGATCGTGGTCGGAGCGAATAACAGGCCACCAATTATTCCTGCGAGCCAGCTCTGCGCATTACTGAAAACGATCTGAAACGGACGCAGCAGGCTGGACAACGAGAGTGGGCCATGGTGCGTAGGGCTGTCACCCTGGTCACGTGGCATCACGAGGAACGTTAGCAAGGCCATCGCGAAGCCGGCGACCGCGAAGGCAATCCAGACGGACTGCCAGCTCACATGAAAGGCGCCCGCGGGATCGATCGCCATTTGGACCGGCTTGGAGCCGAAGGCAGCGCCGGCCATTCCAAGACACTGAGTCAATCCGAGGAAAATCGCCAGCATGCGCCCCGGAAGATATCTCGCGGCGACGTAGGAGGCCCCGATGAAGCCGAAGATCGCTCCGACAGCCTGCAGCACGAAGCCCAGCATGCCGGCGGGCTCGCTGCCTTGCGCAAAAACGAGGCACCCGATCCCGACAATTATCATGCCATATGGAATAGTCCCGCGCGCGCCATTGCGGTCGAGCAGCACACCAGCAACGAGCGCCATGAGCGCATAGGTGACATAGTAGGCGGAGATGAGCGCGCCGACATGATTTCCGCCCCAGGCAGAGGCCAGTTCGTCCTGCATCACGCCCGGCGCAGACCGCACGGCGTATTGGTAGAAGTAGAAGATCGCACATAAAAGCCATGCAACGACGTAGAGCGGCTTTAAAGTGTTCGGCGAGGTGACGACCGTCACGCTGGTATTGGTATTGGACAAGGGAGTTCTCCGAAGCGAAAGGTGTGGTTGAAAGGGTTGAGGCAGGCACAGATGCCCGTGGATGTGGCCGTGAACTAAACTGGTTTCACGGCCACATC
>DAISKM010000643.1:0-2046 GCA_036820945.1 Pseudolabrys sp. | reverse complement strand
GCCACGTGCACTGCACATGTCCGCTTTCGGGGGTAAAGCGGACATGACTTTTTGCAGCGCGAATGTCTGCTTTTGACCCAAAGCGGAATGGCTCTGTGCGCTACCTTTTCAATAAGGTCGTCTGCCAGCTCTGCTGGCTGATCTGGTCCGCCGATTGATGCAGTTATTGCAACGCCCGGCAGCGGTGCCGCAAGGCTAAACCATCTCGCGGAGGCGCCCGATTTCGTCGCGCCAGCCTGCGATGAGCGGATCGTGGTCCGGATTTTCACCTGCGTCGCGCACGTGGCGCTTGCGGAACGCGAGCTCGTGCTGCGCATTCACCAGCGCCGCCGACACGCGGGGCCGCAGCCGGTCGATGCGTCGGGTGCGGAACATGCGATCGCCGACAATGTCGCGGTACTCGTCCGCGCTCACCGTGCGGCCAACTTCATCAGCCAACTCGTCCCGGATCACGCGGCGCTCCCATACCCCGCTGCGCCACAGCGCAATCGCCAGTATCAAAAGGAACGGCAGGAAGATCACGAGCTGAAGCAAACTGCTGCTGACGAATGTTTCGACAAAGCCCATGTTGGGAAACGGTTCATTCTGTGCCGGCGGCTCGCCGGCGGCGGCGGTCCCCAACGCTGCGACAAGCGGCAAGATGTTGAAGAGCGTGTGCGCCATGATCGCGAGCATCAATCCGACAAGCGGCGCGAGCACGCGCAACCACCTGTATTGTGTCTGGGTCGCGAAGCCAAGGAGCGCACCAAACATGGCGGTGAACATCGCGTGCCCGCCAAGTCCGAACAGCGCGTAGCGGGCGCCGAGCTGCAGGCCATACGTCGCCACGCCGTACTCGGCATAGTTCTGCGCCACATAGAGCGCCGCCTCGAACCAGTTGAAGCCGGCCCCGACCAGCGCGCCGTAGACGATGCCGTCACGCATGTTGTCGAACTCGGCGCGCAGAAACGCGAACAGCACCAGGACTCCCAGCGCCTTGGCGATCTCCTCGGCGATTGGCGCGGAAATCGGCGCGGACAACAGCATCGCTGCATCCGGCCCCAGCATCTCCCTGATGGTCGGCTCCTGCGCCACGACGGCGTCGACGAGCAGGAAGAAGGCAGTATTGACCGGCAAAGCAAGCGTGGTCGCAATGCATCCGCCCCACAGGAAGGCGGCGGCGAAGAGCCATGGCGTCTCACGCTCGCGCCGGTCGAGATACCAGAGTACAGCGAGCGGCACCGCCGACAGCAAGCTCGATAGCACGAGTGCCTGGAGGAACACCGCCATGACGTCGGCGCGCATGCCCCCGATCAGGCCGAGATGGACGATCGTCGCGAAGGCCAGCACGACAATCGCCGCTGCGCTCGTCACGAGGCACACCCCGCGCCGACGCAGCGGCGAGCCCATCAACAAGCGGTCGCTGTGCGCATATGAGTTCAAGGCCGCAATTCCTCCGCGGAAATTGGTGTCCATCGCCGATTCTCGAGGGACCGCTGCGACGATACACGTATCATCGAATGCGGAGGAAGGATCAATGTCGGCTCTCGGCCCTTAGGGAACGTCCGTCGTTGCAGCGCCAATGTCCGCTTTCGGGGGTAAAGCGGACATTGCAAATTCATGGCGCAAATAAAGTGAACCGCGCCCCGCCTGATAGGTCAGCGAAAGCGCGGCCCTCTGCGGCGGCGGAAAGGGGGACCGCCGCAAAACCACGTGGCGCAGTACGTCCTTGCGTCAATGCCGCCGCGTCATGCGGCGCCATCCCGGAAAGGACGGTCAACAATTCGGTATTTTGTCTGATCAGGCGGCAAGGTCGGTCAATGCGGCGTCACGCAAACGCTTGCGATCACGCTCGCCTTTACCTGCCAATTTCAGAATGCGCTCTGCCAGCGCGGTCTTTTGTATTGTGGCTTGCGTCTCCGGCGGGAGGCGGGCCCAAGCGTCGTCTAGAATTTCTCTCAGTGCGGTTACGGTTTCGGGATCAAAAGATACTCGCTCTCTGTCAACCATAAGATACCTCTCGCGATTATTTTTCTGGCGAAAGGTCTACTCATTAGCGTGACCATA
>DAISKM010000642.1:0-2049 GCA_036820945.1 Pseudolabrys sp. | reverse complement strand
CGGCGTTGCGTTAAGGAAAATTAGTTTGGCGCCATGCGGGTGCCCAGGAATTGCCATGTCGTCTGATTACTTAAATGTCTACCTTACGCCGCGCTCCGTTGCGCCCTTGCAGACGGAGCGTCGGCTGAGCCCAGGGGACGGGCTCGAGGGTCTGCCATCCTGCCCCACTTGGTTTTGACGAGTATGCGCACCGTCGCTGCCGTGGTCGCCCTTGTGGCGTGCGTGCATGCCGGATTGTGGCTTTTAGCGCGCGACAACATTCGCGCGCCCAACTTCGGTGGCCAGCTGGCAAGTATTTCCTACGCTCCTTTTGAAGGATCGGCGCATCCCGATTCCGGCGCCAAGGCCCGCGCCGCGCAAATTCGCGCGGATCTCAAGCTGCTTGCGCCCCTTACCCGATCAGTCCGGACGTATTCCTCAACGGGTGGCGTAGAACTTGTCCCCGGGATCGCAACCGAGTTCGGGTTGCGGGTTACGGCTGGCGCCTGGGTCGACAAGAATCAGGATCGCAATGATCGGGAAATCCGCTCGGTGATCGACCTCACCAAGCGTCACAGCAACATCAACGGCATCATCGTCGGCAACGAAACCATCTTTCGCGGCGAGCAGAAGGTTTCCGATCTCATCCAGATGATCCAGCGCGTCAAGCGCGCGACCAACGTCCCGGTCACGACGGGTGAAATCTGGCACGTGTGGATCGAACATCCTGAACTGGTTTCGGCCGTCGACTACATTGCGGCCCACATCCTGCCCTACTGGGAGGGATTCTCGGAGACGCAAGCCGTCGATCAGGCCGTGCTGATCTATGACAAGCTTCGCAAGGCGTATCCCGGCAAGCGTATCGTCATTGCCGAGTTCGGCTGGCCGAGCGCCGGCTATAATCTCAAGAACGCAAACCCGGGACGCATCGACCAGGCGGTGGTGTTGCGAGACTTCGTAACGCGCGCCGAGGCCTACGGTATCGATTACAACATCGTTGAAGCGATCGATCAGCCCTGGAAAATCTTCGAAGGCGGTGTTGGTCCCTACTGGGGAGTATTCGATGCCGCGCGCAATCCAAAATTCGATTGGTCTGGCCTGATTACGGATCCAAATCACTGGCGACTTGCAGCGATTGCTCTGTTGGTGGGTGTGCTGCTGTCTCTGCCCTTGCTCGCGATGAGCACCATCACCGTCTGGCAGGCAGCCATGTTGGCCGGCGCCGCAAATGTGGTGGGTGCCTGGTTCGCGGCAGTGTTCGGCTATTGGAACGGACACTACTTCGTGCCGGGCGCCGTTTTCGCGCTTGCACTCGGCGTGGTGCTGTTGATCCCGTTGATCGTTATCGCGCTCGCGCGCATCGAGGAAATTGCGTCCATTGCGTTCGGACGAAAACCGCTTCGGCTGATTGCGAGCCCGGCCCTCGCGCCGGAAGCGGCCGCGCCAAGGGTCTCCATTCATATTCCTGCACACAATGAGCCGCCAGAAATGCTCATGCAGACGCTCGACGCTGTCGCGCGCCTCGACTACCCGAATTATGAATGCATCGTTGTGATCAACAACACGCCGGATCCGGCGCTCTGGCTACCGATCGAGGAACACTGCCGCACGCTCGGCGAACGCTTCAAATTCGTGCGGGCAGACAATCTCGCCGGCTTCAAGGCAGGCGCGCTGCGTCTTGCCCTCGTCCATACCGCGGCAGACGCGGAGGTGCTGGGCATTCTGGATGCCGATTACGTCGTGCATCAGGACTGGCTCAAGGACCTCATGCCGCTGTTCGGCGATCCGACGGTTGGGCTGGTGCAAGCGCCGCAGGACCACCGCGATGGTGCGCGCAGTGTCATGCATCATGCGATGAATGGCGAATATGCCGGCTTCTTCGATATCGGCATGGTCCAGCGCAATGAGGCGAACGCCATCATCGTACATGGCACGATGTGCCTCATGCGCCGCGCCGCACTGACCTCGGTCGGTGGCTGGTCGACCGACACCATCGTTGAGGACTGCGATCTCGGCCTACAGGTACTCGAGCACGGCTGGCAGATTCACTACACCAACCGCCGCTACGGG
>DAISKM010000641.1:0-2049 GCA_036820945.1 Pseudolabrys sp. | reverse complement strand
AAGCGGTAATGTCCGCTTTGGGTCAAAAGCAGACATGTGCGTTGCAACTAGGGATTTTCGCTTTACCCCAGAGGCGGACATTGCTGACTACTCGATCACCCCATCGGCACGAGCACAAGCAGGTGTCCCTTGACTAGATAGCCACAGCCCTCACCATTCGTATCGTGGAAGAGTAGCGAAGTAGACACCATGAGCCTCTTGAGCCGCCGGAAATTCAGTGGACTCTGCGTGGCGTTTGGCTCGTTCGCAGCTGCAACGGGTCTTCATGCGGGTTCTAGCACAGCCTCAACTACCACGGGGCGCACGGTAAAGTTTCGTGACGGCACTGTCGTGCCGGCCCTGGGTCAGGGCTCTGCGGGTCTCGGACAGGGAAAACGTCCTCAAGCTGCTGAAGAAGAAGCGTTGCGCACTGGCCTTTCGCTCGGAATGACGCTGATCGACACGGCGGAAATTTACGGCTCCGAGGAATTTATCGGCCGTGCAATCGCTGGTCAGCGTGATCGCGTTTTCCTGGTTTCCAAGGTGTCGCCCGACCACGTGGCGGGAAACGGCGTTGCGCGCGCTTGCGAGGCAAGCCTCAAACGCCTCGGCACTGACCATCTCGATCTCTATCTGCTGCACTGGCCATCTGGGGTCGCCAACTTCTCCCGCGTTGTGGCCGCGTTTGAAAAATTGCGCTCGGCGGGAAAGGTTCGCGCGTGGGGCGTCTCCAATTTCAAGGTGAGCGATATGGAAAATCTCTTCCGTGTTCCACAAGGCGATCGCTGCGCGACTAATCAACTCCCTTACAGTATCGCGGACCGGGGCATTGAACGTGACCTGCTCCCGTGGTGCGAGCGGCACAGCATGCCGGTGATGGCTTATTCGCCGCTCGGCGGCCCCGGCGCCAAGTTGCTGCGTGATCCTACGCTTGCACGTGTCGCCGCGCAGCAAGGCTGCTCGGCAGCCGCGGTCGCTCTGGCCTGGACCATCCGTAACGGTAATGTCATTGCAATTCCCGAATCCGGTTCGGTTGCACATGTGAAGGAGAACGCGGTTGCGCTCTCACTGACACTAACACCGCAAGATATTCAGACCCTGGAAGCGGCGCATCCGCTACCCAAGCGCTAGGTCGCGCTCTTTCTTCGCGATGTCCGCTTTACCCCCGAAAGCGGACACTAGCCGCGGCTATTAGAATGTCCGCTAACGGCCAATAGCAGACGTCGGCCACTCCCTTCCGCCTCAGACCGCGTCCGTCCAGCTTTCCGAGAATGCCAACGCCGATGTCGAGAATGGCCGCCCCTCCCGCTCGCGCGGCCAGGATCGTCCCTTGGCCTCAATGCCGTTGCGGACGAGACGCGTGCCCAGCGCTGGTATCAATACAGTGCATACGCCGTAGCGCCGGTTGGGAATCTGGTTCGGCTGCGAGTGGATGAGCAGCGGCTCGCCGATATCGAACCAAGTGAGCGAGATGTCTTCGCCGTGCGACTTGATGTGCTCAGTCCAGAAGTAGCGGGGATCTCCAGCCTTGGAAAACGTCGCCTCCGCACAGGGGATCGTTGTGTCGGAAAGTTCGGCATTGAGCATGCCTTGTACAGTCGTCTGCAGCCAGCGCGCCATCGCGATGTTGTCGGAATAGATGCGCCATCGCCCTTCTGTCACCTCGCTCTTCAGGTAGATGACGTGGCCGGGCCCAGCTGGCGAAAAGATAATCCGCCAATAGCTCGCATCTGTTGAGTTCGGATCACCGTCCTTCAGGCTCAAGCGGATAAATGGGTTCTCGCCCGTAAGGATCGTTTTGTTGGGATCGGCAATGCTCATGTAACTGGTCTCCGTTCAACTTCTCGGGGATTGTATCGGTCCTAATGGAAGATGCGTCCGGCGTCGATGACGACGGTCTGGCCGGTCATGGTCTCCGTGCGGCACATGGCGACCACCATGTCGGCGCAGTCGTCCTTGTCGGCAGCCTTCTTCAGGAGCGAGCCCGATGCGGAGCGCTCGATCTGCTCGGACCGGAGATTGGCTGTCGCGCGAGTGCCCTCCAGCAGGCCGGGTGCGACGCAGTTGACG
>DAISKM010000640.1:0-2080 GCA_036820945.1 Pseudolabrys sp. | reverse complement strand
CCCACCAGCATGAACAGGGATACGAACGCGAGCGCGATTAAAAGATAAAGCAGGACGGCGCCAACGATGCGGTGAAAGCTGACTCGACCCTGGGCAAAGACCGTTCGGGCCACGACAACCGCAAGCGTGCACACGATGACGAACCAAGCCGCCGCGACAAGATAGAGATCATAGGTCGAAGGCCTGATCAGCCGTGAGATGACCACGAAAACATTCAATGAAAATCCGGCCAAGATCACGAGCGTCGTCGTTGGGCTTGCAGATATCACGAACACGCCGGCAACCATGACCAACGCGACGATCGCCCCGAACGCCTCGAACATCTTGATTCCGGCGGCGTGGAACGGCGCCACAACGAACAGCATGATGAGCAACAAAACCGTCAGTACGCTGAGCAGGCGATCACTGTATTCCTTCTGCAAGTCATCCAGCCGGAGTCCGCTGATCGTTGTCATTGTGTCGCGTCCGTCAGGCGTTTGCCATCGCGGCGTTCCCGCCGTTCAGCGCCACGCGGCGTTGACCCATCAGATATTGCAGGCGCTGGCACGCCAGGCTGATCGCGCTGATCTCCCCCTCGTCGACCTTGCCGGCGGAGACCTTCTCCAATCCTTCTTTGAGAATGTCATTGAACTGCTGCTCGACCGCCGCAAGTTCTGTCTCGGACTTTGCCTCACTTATTTTCTCGATCAACGCATAAAGCCGCATCGAGGGCCGTTCGCGTGCTCCGACGGTGTCCTTCGTCATGAATTTCCAGACTCCTGCCAGAATCGACGTAAACGTGCCAAGCAGCAATGATCCGTAGAAAAACTGATCGCCGTATCTGTCGAAGAACGTTTTTTCGTCGCCGTCAAAAAAAGCCGCCGCTCCTGGATGGATAGGAATATACGCATCCTTGTCGGTGTCCGGCGACATGACTTGCGCGAGAAGGGGGTGCTGGCCGGCCAGTTCCCTGCGTGCCTCCATCATCGCCTTGGTCAGCCCCGTAACGACGTCATCGTCAAGTTTCTTGTTCGCGACGAGAAAAAACGGAACGCGCAAGGTCGTCAGGTCATCGTCCGGCACTGGCGGCGAGCCGCGAAGCGTGCCTTTCGGCAATTCATAGCTCTTGTATGGAGGCGAAATTTCCTCGATTGCACCCGCGGACTCGATCGGCACGATACCGAGCGAGCCCTTCCCAGTTCGCGGGAATGCGTCGCGAAGCATCGCAAGATACTTTTCGGAGATCGGAATCACGACCAGCAGGGCCTGAATTTGCTTCGCCTGAAACGCCCGCGAGACGTCAGCCGGGTTGAGATCTTTGAACTGTACCTTGGCCGTCTCGAGGGCATATCCACTCGTTATAGCCGCAATAACCTGGCGGTTGGTCTCGCCGGCAACCACGCCCACTGTCTTTCCCTTGAGATCGTCCATGCTTTCTATGGAGCTCCCGGGGGGAACCACGATCAGCACGACGCCATATGTCATGGTCAGCACGGTGCGGGCGATCGACAGATCGACATGATCAGCCCTGGCAACCGCAAGATCGGCCTTGCCGTCGGCGAATTCCTTCGCGGCTTCCGGTGCCGTGCCTTTATCTACAACCTTGAGCCGGACGGGCGCGTTCGTGGAGGCCATTCGCGCAGCTATTGCCGACAGTGCACGGGTTACGTCGCCGTCAAGCGAGCCCGTCGCAATCGTCAAGGTCGTTGGCTGCGTGACATACCGATAGGCGAAAAATCCGGCACCGGCCGCCATAATGATGAAGCTGAGAACAAGCACGACCCGCAGCCACCGAGGTAGCCGCCCCGATGTCAGCGCGACGAGGATCGCGAGCGCACCCGCTGCGATCGCAACCTGCTGATACTCCTCGCGCTCCATTGAGCCTGGCCGTTTCGCTCAGTTTTTGGGCAGGCTTTTCACATCCTTCGCCATCTGCAGGCAAGTCAGGAGCTCTACGTAGCTTTGCGGACCGGCAGGATCGCCGACCATTTGCGCGCACCTTGACCGGCTCTCGGGCGCAAACTGCGTCCACTGGCTGACGAGTGTTGTCCGCGCGTTTTGTTCGTCCGCGAGGCAGCCGGTGGTGCTTTGTGCACTATAG
>DAISKM010000639.1:0-2096 GCA_036820945.1 Pseudolabrys sp. | reverse complement strand
TCGGTTGCGGCGCTGCATCTGGCGAAGGCGCGTTTAGCTCGACAGGGTTGACACCCTTACGTGTGGCTACCAGAGTCTTCATTGTTTGCCTCGGCTTGCAAGGCGGCGACGGCGTGGTAAGGGCCAGAAGCGGGCGCAGCTAGCCCAATCAGTTTCCGCAGCTCTTTTTCTACCGACATTGCGTCCTCGTTCGCTTCGGCTTCCTTCGCTTTAAGGTCGTACTCTATTGCGAGCTTGAACATGTCGGCGCGCGCCCGTGGGTCCCGAAGCGAACTACCACTTTCCCGGCATTCTTTCGCACGGGTGCGATAGTACTGGCTGAAAGTTTCCGTTTTGGTTTCTGACATGCCCGCACTCACTCAAATAGAAGGCTCAAAGCTACAGTCACGCGATGAATTGTGACCTCCCCTAGGCAGGAAACGGTCTGACTTACGAATTGTCGTGAGTAGTGGTGTCAATGTCACATCGTGCAGGTGTGATGTAACCAACGAAATAGGATATCTTTGCGGGTTGTTTTTCTAATCCAGACGGTTTCCTAAGCGAGATTTGATGATCGAGCCAACGGGAACTACTCCGGGTCTTCACGTTTCGAGCATGTCCAAAAGATTGCGGCGCTCGAACGTCGTGGTCTCGAACTTCAGGCCCAATTCGCGCGCACGGCGCCAAGAGTTATTCAGTTCGGTGGATGACGGGCGGCGCGCGATCTCGGCGTATTTGTCCCGGTACTTGGTGCTTGCCGGATCGCAAAAATTGTCGGGATGGAACTGCGCCATCACGTTCACCGGCGCCGCAGCCGCGTGCTCGGCAATCCATTCCAGCACCGGATACGTGCAGCATTCGACATGATTGGGCATCACCAAGTGGCGGATCGAAAAATCCTCGCCCCATTCGGTGATGAGTGCAAGGTTCCTGGTCACTGTCTCCCAGTACCAAGGCGTCTTCGCCAGAGTCATTGCGCACCGGCCGGGCCCGAATTTGAAGTCGGGCAACCAGACGTCGGCCAGCACGCGCAGGATTTTCATGCTTTCGAGTGTCATGAAGAAGTTGCTGTTCCACAGCATCGGCGCATTGAACTTCTCCCCATAGACGGCTTTGTCGGGCATCTCGTCGAACCAGAATAAACGGTCAGCTTTGGTTCTGCGCGCCCGCCTAAGCTCTACCGGCGTCGGCGCGAAATCGCGACCCAACAGCGCGATCGCATCGACGATGGCATGCAGGTGGATAACCACCTCGCCGCCCACCCAGTTGATGTTGTGGCAACCTTCGCGGCGCAGCGTCCACGCCATCGCTGCGAGCGTGCGCGGGTCCGTCTCTTCGCCGTTGTCCTTGTCGGTGCTGATGTCGCCGTTCTGGCAAAACGCACACCGCATGTTACAGGAGGTGAAGAAGATTGTGCCCGAGCCTTCCGTGCCACGGTAGAACAGCTCCTCGCCGGTGTGATGGAAATGCGAGCTGACCCGCGAAGCCGAGGCGAGCTTGCAGGCGCCGAACTTCGTGCCTGCCGACCGGTCGACACGGCAATTCCACGGACAGAAATTGCAGTGAGCGAGCATGCGGTAAGCGAGCTCGCGACACAGCTCCAGCAGGCTCGGCCCCTCCGCCATGTCCTGCAATGGGGCGCCCGCCCGGATCGTCTGCCAGCGTTCAAGAAATATCGGGGTCAGGCGCTCGAGCTCGGCCCAGAGCGCGTCCTCACTGGATGCTACGGGGTCGATCTGTGTAGCAAGCGTCGCCGCAATACGAAATTTGGCCGGCCGCCGGTTCTCCGCCACGTCCAGGTACCAGGAAAGGCCCGCGCGGATCGCCGGGTCGCCCCAAATTTTCAAATGTGCCAAGTCGCTCATGAGGGCGGCTCCCTGCCGCCAAGCGCTACACCCTCTTATAAATAGGCTTGTAACTCCTGACGGGCGGTCACGACGATACCCAATTTTATGTAAGTACGGACAATCGCGCTATGTCGCTTAGGTCATAAGCGGACATTTGCAGTGCAATAGACCATGTCCGCTTTACCCCCGAAAGCGGACATGTGCAGTGCACTAGCGCATGTCTGCTTCTCTAATCGGCCGGTTTGGGTCAAGCGCTTTCAGACTATCCAC
>DAISKM010000638.1:0-2106 GCA_036820945.1 Pseudolabrys sp. | reverse complement strand
TTCGGCGCGGTGCTCGCGGGCAAAGCGCAATTCACGACGGAGGAGCAGTCGGGCTATGACTTGTTCCGCGGCAAGGCGAGATGTAACGAGTGTCATCGTGATGGTGGGCCAGGCGAGGATCCGCTGTTCACTGACTTCACCGCGAGCAATATCGGAACCCCGGCCAATCCGCGACTTCCCTTCTACGCGGAAAATCAGCCCGACGCGTTTGGGTATATCGCCAATCCGGCAGGGTCGTCATTCGTCGACGGCGGCGTAGGCAGCTTTCTCAGCAAGGGGCATCCACTCAGCCAGCCCTCGCCGGTCGATCGGCGATGGGTTGCGCTCGCGCCTGACAACCAGGCGCGAATACGGGTGCCAACGTTGCGCAACGTGGACAAGCGGCCTTACCCAGCCTTTGTGAAGGCCTATGGCCACAACGGTTATTTCAAGAGCCTCAAGGCAATCGTGCATTTTTACAATACGCGCGACGTCCTACCGCGCTGCAAGCCCGATGACCCTGGCGAAGGGACGACATGCTGGCCTGCGCCGGAGTCGACCGCCAACATGAACACAAGCAAAGTTGGACGCCTGGGCCTGTCGGACTCCGAGGAGGATGCGATTGTGAGATTTATGCAGACGCTCTCGGACGGATATACGCCAACCAACCAGTAATAGGTCAGGTCACTGCTATGACCTCGTGACGCTCGCCAATGCGGCCTGCAAGGTTTGTGCACTTTTCTCAAGCCCCTGAAGTTCTTCGTCCGACATCTCGGGCTCCAAGACTTCAATGATACCGCGGCGCCCGACGACGCTCGGCAGCGAGAGAGTTACCCCAAACTGCGGCTGCAGACTGCCGATGGGGATTGCGGCGTGCTCGTCGTTCAGCACCATTTCGGCAATGCGCGCCGATACGATGCCAATGCCATATTGGCTGGCATCGTGGCCTTCGATAATTGTGATGTTGGCGTAGCGCACGTCCTTCTCGACTTTCTCGCGGAGGGCTTCGATTGTGGCGCCGCGCTTTTTCAGGAGCGTCGGCAACGAAACCCCGCCGACCCGCGCCGCCGACCACAAAAAAACCTGCGAGGTTCCGTGATCGCCAATGACCTGCGCTTCAACATGCGCTGGGTCGGCATCGAAGTACCTGCCGAGATGAACGCGAAAGCGTTGGCTATCGAGAAAGGTACCGGTGCTGAGTACGGTCGCGCCAGGACAAACCTGCCGCGCCACATCGGCGAGCGGATCGGGCGGATCGGTAACGACGAGGAGAATGGCATCAGGTGCTGCGGCCACGATCTGGGGAACGATGTCGCGATAAATTTTTGCGTTCTGGGCGAGCAGCCTGAGTCGGCCCTGCGGATCGTTGCGATCCGTCGCGCCGCCGGTTTTTTCATTGACCCCGGCGGTGACCAAAACGATGCCGGCGCCGGAAAGAGCGTCATAGTCACCATCGACAATGTCGACCTTGCGCCCGAGCGGAGTTCCATAGCGGATATCGGTAGCCACGGCGTCCGCGGTTTTCCGTGTGCGGTTGACCAACACAATTTCGCGCGCACTGCCGCGAATGGCGGCAGCCATGGCGCTGGCGCAGCCGACGTTGCCGGTCCCGACAATGCCAAGTTTCATGATCTGCTCCCTTTCTTGGCCTCGGCTGCGGCAAGTTCAGCGGCAGCCGCATTGCCGTTTGACCAACGCATCATCAGCAGCAGCGGCAACATCAATAAGCTGACGATGAATAGCAGCTTGAAGTCGTTGACATAGGCGATGATGGCAGCCTGTCGGGTGACCTCCGCGTTGAGCGCGGCGAGTCCTTGCGAATTGGCGGTGCTCCACAGGAGATAAGCGCCCCCGCTTTGGAGGTTACGGTTGAATGACGTGACATTGGCGGTGATCTGGGCGTGACGACCAGGCGTCAATGTCCGGCGTCCAGCCCATCATTTCCCAGAGACTTTCCGCGATTAGCAGGATGCCTAAGAACATCGTCAATCGGGGATCGACCCGATTGGATAGGCGCCCGGCGAGGATGACAGAAACGAGGTTTCCAGCGCCACGTGGCGCCAATAGCAGACCAGTCTCGACTACTGAACGACCGGCGAGAACCTGCAGATAAGGTGCAAGCAATGC
>DAISKM010000637.1:0-2118 GCA_036820945.1 Pseudolabrys sp. | reverse complement strand
GTCCTGCTTCACATCAGACGGCATACAAGCGTCGCATGATCGTAGGGCCGGTCTCAATCAACCAATGCCCTGAAGGAAGAATGACTATGAACAGGAAAATCGCGGCCGTTCTGCTCGCGGCCACTATGCTGACCGCGCCTGCATTCGCAGCCAGCGTCGCCAACTCTCCTGCGCCCACGGCGCAGACGGTGACCCCCGACAAGGTCACCAAAACGTCGGACAAGGGCGTAAAGAAACATCGTGTCCATGCGCGCGCGTCGCACGGTCACAAGGTTCATCATGCTAAGCATGCTAAACATCAGGTAAAGCACGCCCATAAGATTTCAAAAAAGAGCCTGACGTCTACTAGCACGAAGAGCGGCACGAAGGCGCTTGCAACCGCCCCCGTGAAAACTCCAGTCAAGAATTGAACTTGGCTTGAAGGACACAGCGTGGACGTTCAGCCCGCGCTGTGTCCCCTTTAGATCGAATAATCGGCAATTACGATGCGTAGATATCAAATTCTTCCGCAGCAACGGATCATCGGTCGTCCATTTTGTGAGTTCTGCAAGTCACAGATGTGGCTTGCCTGCATTGAGCCGGATGAACCGGATCACGATAAGCGGACCTTTGAATGCCCGGCGTGCCCAAACGTCTCGGTGAGGATCGTGAAGTATTGGTCTGAACCAAAATTAGGGCGGGACCCGGAGAGGGCATAACGACCGTCAGCAGAAACGCACGCGAGCGATGTCCTCGGGCACGTAGCCCCAAAATAAGGACTGCGTGCCCTTCTTCTTTTCATTGCGTGGCCTATATCGGCCGCATGGTATTGCGCAGCTCTCATGTATCGCGAAAGACAGCTTTCCCGAGCGATGCGCCGAGTTGGACCCGATTCAGGCGAATCGATGTCCGAGATCGTCGACCACAGAGCCTGACGGGGCGTCAGTTCACTAATGACCTCGGCTCGCCCGAGGGGCGACCTGTGCGCGCTGTCGGCGTGACCCAATTACTGCGCGATAACGCCCATCGGTACACCCGGTCTTGCAGCCCGGCCAAATGGCCCGGTCGAACCCGGCCGTCCGGCCGATATCCTCGGCATGCGGAATTTTCCGATTTTCTCCCTACCCCTTGGCGCAATTCTCGGACGCCATCGCCGCCCGTGTGGAGGCCGCGACGACCGCGGTTGTCGCCATCTATCTCACACACGAGCGCCACATTACTGGCATGGTGTGCAGCTCTGACGTTGTTGTTACTCCGGAGCAGTCGCTGCCACGCCACGATGAATTCGAGGAATGCCGCCGGCGGCTCCGCACACTGGCGCGGAATGCATCGGTGGCGAATGACCCCAAGCGGAAGTCGCGCCCGCAGGTGAATAGATTCTCCTCGTTGAACACGCCCAATGATCATCGCATTCGTGTAGGACGCGGCCCTGCCCGGCACATCAATTATCGAGGAAGCCCCTGAGCACCCTTGATCGGCTCGGGTGCTTGAGCTTCCGCAGTGACTTGGCCTCGATTTGGCGGATGCGCTCGCGCGTCAGCGAGAACTGCTGGCCAACTTCCTCCAGCGTGTGGTCAGTGTTCATGCCGATGCCAAAGCGCATGCGTAAGATACGCTCCTCGCGTGGCGTCAGTGATGCGAGCACGCGCGTCGTGGTCTCGCGCAGGTTCGATTGGATCGCGGCGTCGATCGGCAGGATTGCGTTCTTGTCCTCGATTAAGTCGCCGAGGTGGGAGTCTCCCTCGTCGCCGATCGGTGTTTCGAGCGATAACGGTTCCTTAGCAATCTTCAAGGTGTTGCGCACCTTCTCCAGCGGCATGTGGAGCTTCTCGGCCAGCTCCTCCGGCGTCGGCTCGCGGCCGATCTCTTTGAGCATCTGGTATGAGGTGCGAACGATCTTATTGATGGCCTCGGTCATGTGCACGGGAACGCGGATGGTGCGCGACTGATCGGAGAGCGAGCGGCTGACCGCCTGCCGGATCCACCAGGTGGCGTAGGTCGCGAACTTGTAGCCGCGGCGGTATTCGTATTTGTCGACCGCTTTCATCAGGCCGATGTTGCCTTCCTGGATCAGGTCAAGAAATTGCAGGCCGCGGTTGGTGTATTTCTTGGCGATCGAGATGACGAGGCGCAGGTTGG
>DAISKM010000636.1:0-2130 GCA_036820945.1 Pseudolabrys sp. | reverse complement strand
GGGCTCGCTTCCTCGACGAGATCATGGTTTTCCTCAAGACCTGATTTTTCCGACGGTCATATTCTGTCTGGCAAGAGTGGGCGATGTCCCGGTTTTTTTGTACGAGCCGAATTCTTATATGTCCGCTTTTGGCCCAAAGCGGACATCCCTAACTGCACCGCACATGTCCGCTTTTGGGGGTAAAGCGGACATCAGGGGACCGAGTTCTGCGGATCAAAATGATCATTGAAGCGCTTCAATGCGCGCGTCGATCTCCTTAATAGCCCGTTGTCTCTGTGAAGCATTAGGCAACGTCCTTGCATCGACACGGAGCTTCCAAAGCACTTTGCGCATCGCTTCCTTGTCGAACCATCGCGCCGAGAGCGTATCGGCGGCCTCCTCGTGGCGAGCTGCACGATAGTTGGTCAATTCAAACCCAGGGGCGCGATGTCCAAGTACGATATGCGCTATTTCATGCCCAAGCACCGCACGGAGTTCGGCATCCGTAAAATCATCGAGGAGCGCCCGTGTAACGCCGATGTAATAGTGGCTTCCCAGGTTTCCAACCGTTGCATTGGCGTATGGCATGGAAATCTCACACACCACCACGCGGTGTCGGAAACCGCTCGCCTCAACAACGTCCATCATCGCGTTCGTGACACGCGGGTCGGTGATCTCGGTCCCCACGCGTTTATCGCGCGCTCGGGCTTCTCGGCAGGGGTCCGCCGCTGCAGCGTGTGCGCAAACTATCGGGATCGCGCACAACGCGAAGACTGTCGCAGCGGCAGAGCAAAGCATGAGCTTCATTACTTGAGGTTGCCTCAAATCGGCGTGGCGGTGAAGGATCGCCTGCCCGCCCGGTCAGCCGTTTTTGCAGTGACCATGAGGTAACCTTAATCGCGGTTGCCGAATTCCCTTTTGGTCCGTAGCGGACACTCCAAGTTGCGCTGCAAATGTCCGCTTGGGGGGAATGCGGACATGACCTTTTGCGGGAATCCGCTTTCGCGGTCGCTTTCGGGGGTAAAGCGGACATTGGCGAGTGCACTGCACATGTCCGCTTATGACCCAAAGCGGACATTGGGCGGTCTATTTCGCTGCGGCGCGAAGCACAGCTCTCTATCCGCGATGTGCTAGGGTGCCCTTGGCGCGGGGAGTAAGCCCATGAGGCGGCGCGAGTTCATATCGCTTCTCAGCGGCGCGGCAGTTGCATGGCCGCTCACGGCACACGCGCAGCAGTCGACTATGCCGGTGATTGGATTCCTGAGCAGTGCACAGCCGCAGGTTTTCGCGCAGATGATTGACGCGTTCCGGCAAGGTCTAAACGAAACTGGCTATGTCGTAGGCCAAAATGTTGCGTTCGAACATCGCGCAGCAGGGAGCGAATACGACCGATTTCGAGCCATTGCGGACGATCTAGTTGGCCGGCAAGTCGCTGTGATCTTTACCACCGGAGGCACTGTCGCGGCGCTCGCGGCCAAGGATGCGACTTCGACGATACCGATCGTCTTTTACATGGGCGGCGACCCGGTCAAGCAAGGTCTCGTCGCCAGCCTCAATCGCCCTGGTGGTAACCTTACCGGCTTAGGCTGGCTCGGTGTGGCTCTTGGAGCCAAACGACTGGAATTACTTGGCGAGTTGGTGCCAAATAACATGGCCATTGCCATGCTTGTGAATCCAAACAATCCGGATAGCGAAGTCGAAATCCGGGACGTACAGGAGGCCGCCCGCGTACTTGGGCGGCAGATACATATTATGAGCGCCAAAAGCGAAGCTGACTTTGACGGCGTCTTCGCGATGCTAGTCAAACAGCATACCGGTGCGCTTATCATCGCCGGGGATGCGTATTTTAGCGCCCGACGCGGCCGGATCGTCGCTCTCGCGACGCGCCATGCAGTACCTGCAATGTACGACCGGCGCGATTTCGTGGATGCAGGCGGCCTCATCAGTTACGGGCACGACCGCGCAAGTGCTTATCGGCAGCTCGGCATCTACACTGGCAGAATTCTTAAGGGTGCCAAGCCTTCCGAGCTGCCCGTGTTGCAACCGACCAAATTCGAGCTCGTTATCAACCTCAATGCGGCAAAGGCACTCGGCCTAAACGTGCCGCCATCGATGCTCGTGGCCGCTGACGAGGTGATCGAATAACGATCC
>DAISKM010000635.1:0-2142 GCA_036820945.1 Pseudolabrys sp. | reverse complement strand
AGCGGACATCGGTCGGATACGTGTAAATGTCCGCTTATGGCCCTTAGCGGACATGCCGAAACGCGCAATCGATGTCGCTAAGGGGTAAAGCAACATGACCTATTGCGGTGCAAATGTCTGCTTTTGACCCAAAGCGGACATGAACCCCCTTCCTAGGCACGCGTAAAAGTTGCTACGATTTTGCTGTCCGAGCCTCGGGGGCAAGAACATGAGGCGGCGGGAATTCATTAGTCTTGTTGCCTGCAGCCCGGCACTGACGTGGCCATTTTGGGCTCGTGCACAGCAAGCTGAAAAGCTCCCTCGAATAGGATTTCTTGGTCCGGCGCGCAGCTCGGCGCAAATGCAGTTCTATCGTGCGTTTTCTTCGCAATTGGAAAAGAACGGTCTTCGCGAAGGACAAAACATTATCGTTGAATATCGCGCCATCGACGATCCGCGCGGCCCATTTGTCAGCGCGGCGGAATTGCTGCGTGCTAAACCCGATTTGCTGGTGATCGCTGGCGGCGAGGTCGCCCTGCAAGCAGTCATAGGCGCGAGCGGCCATATTCCAATTGTCATGTTGGCCTCAAATTTCGATCCTATTGAACGCGGCTATGTGACGAGCCTGGCGCAGCCAACCGGCATAACTCTGACGGGCTTTTATGTCCGCTTATGACCGAAAGCAGACATCGGGCGCGGTTTCCAAGCCCGCTTGAGACGCCTCTTCCATGGCGCGAAACCCAAGTTTTGCATAGGATTGGGTATCGTCCTGAACCACTGGAAGGCGCGAGATGCAGCGACGCGGTGGAAGCGGACAGCCGGTGAAGGGCCAACGCACGCTTAGGCCCAAGGCTCGCGACGCGCCGACCGCACAGGTATCCAGTGTCGACCTGCAGGAACAACTCGACCGCCGAACGCGCGAGCGCGACGAGGCGCTGGAGCAGCTGGCGGCGACCTCAGAGGTGCTGAAGGTCATCTCCAGTTCACCGGGCGAGCTTGAGTTGGTATTCAATGCGTTGTTATCGAATGCAACACGCATCTGTGAGGCTACGACCGGCACATTGTATATGTACGAGGGAACACAGTTTCGGGGTGTGGCAACCCACCATAGCGAACAAAACTATGTTGATTATTGGCGGCTTAACACTGTTGTCGAATTGAAAAAGCATTCCGGAGCCCCTCTAGTTCGTCTCGCCACGACAAAACGAGTAGTCCACATACACGACCTCCGCAGTGATCAGTCCTATCTCGAAAAAATGGGTCGGATCGTGGCCTTGGTCGAAGCCGCCGGCGTTCGGACCCTTGTATTGGTGCCAATGATCAAGGAGGGCGAGCTTATCGGTGCCATCAATCTATATCGGCGGGAAGTCCGGCCATTTACCGACAAGCAGATCGAACTAGTCCAGAGTTTCGCCGCGCAAGCCGTCATCGCCATCGAGAACGCGCGGCTGCTCAGTGAACTGCGCCAGCGCACCGACGATCTCTCCGAGGCACTAGAGCAGCAGACAGCGACTTCAGAGGTGCTTGGGGTCATCAGCAGTTCACCCGGCGATCTGCGGCCGGTGTTCGAGACCATGCTGGCGAAAGCGGTGGGCATCTGCGAAGCAAAGTTTGGCACGATGAATCTGTATGATGCAGGTGCCTTCCGTACCGTTGCAATGCATAACGTGCCGCCGGCGTTTGCTGAGATGCGGCGAAGCAATCCTATATTTAATCCAAGCCCGGGGACGGGGATTGGTCGCGCGGCACACACGAAGCAAGTGGTGCATATCCTGGATCTCAAGACAGAACAGACATATCGGGAGCGCGAACCTGCTTCCGTCAACATGGTCGAGCTTGCTGGCGCTCGTACGCTTCTTGTCGTGCCGATGCTTAAGAAGGGCGAGTTCATTGGGGGCATCGCCATCTACCGCCAAGAGGTTCGGCCATTCACGGACAAGCAGATTGAGTTGGTGAAAAACTTCGCTGCTCAGGCCGTCATCGCCATTGAGAACACCCGGCTGCTCAGCGAGTTGCGCGAATCCCTACAGCAACAGACCGCTACCGCCGACGTGCTCAAGGTCATCAGCCGCTCCACTTTCGATCTGCAAACTGTGCTCGATACCTTGCTCAGGTCGGCAGCCCGTCTCTGCCAAGCTGATCACTCATGTGTCTTCTTACGAG
>DAISKM010000634.1:0-2148 GCA_036820945.1 Pseudolabrys sp. | reverse complement strand
TCACGCAGAGCCCGGACCGGATCGTCATCTCCGTACCCGGCGCGAACGGTGACGATCATCGTGCCCTTCGCGCCCGGCGGTCCGGCTGACGTGACCGGCCGCATCGTGGCCGACATCTTCTCCCGTCATCTCGGGCAGCAGTTCGTGGTCGAGAACGTCGGTGGTGCGGGCGGAACGATCGGATCGCTGCGCGCAGCGCGTGCTGCGGCCGACGGCTACACGATCATTTCCGGCCACATGGGCACGCATGCCGCGGCGCCGTTCTTTTATCCCAACCTGGGCTACGACCCCGAAAAGGATTTCGAGCCGATCGGCCTGATTGCCGAGCAGCCCGAGCTGCTGGCCGTGCGCAAGGATTTTCCGGCCAACAACCTCAAGGAATTCATCGCCTACGCCAAAGCCAACGAAAGCAAGCTCAACATGGGACACGCGGGCGTTGGCTCGGTGTCCTACATTGGTTGTCTTCTCCTGAACTCGGCGATCGGAATCAAGCCGACCATGGTGCCGTTCACCGGCACGGCGCCTGTGATGAATGCCATCCTCGCGGGTCAGGTCGATTACGATTGTGATCCGGTGCTGGGACCGCTGCCGCACGTGCGCGCGGGCACCGTTAAGGCGCTTGCCATCGCGACAAAGAAACGAAGCCCGCTGCTGCCGGACGTGCCCACGTCCTACGAGCAGGGCCTGCCTGAATTCGACTGCGCGCCGTTTTATGCATTGTTCGCTCCCAAGGGCACGCCGAAGGCGATTATCGACAAGCTCGCGGAAGCCCTGAACAAGGGGCTTAGCGAGGAGACCGTGCAGAAGCGACTGGCCGATCTCGGCGCTGAAATCGCGGAGCCGGAACGTCGCGGTCCAAAGGCTTTGGCGGATCTGCAAAGGAGCGAGGTGAACCGGCTGGGGCCAATCCTGAAGGCCGCGACCGCCAAGTAGCTTGGTCGAGCCTCACGTCACCACTGACGTCAGCACGGCAGCGTAGTGGCACAGCGCGGCGGTCAGCACGAAGCTGTGCCAGATCGCATTCTGAAAGCGCAGGCTGCTCCAGGCGTGGAAGATGACGCCCACCGAATAGAGCACGCCGCCCGCGCCGATGAGCCATAGCGTGACAGGTGCGAGCGCGGCGGTGACGGGGCCGATGGTGAAGACGCCGCTCCAGCCCATCGAGAGATAGAGGCCGACCGCGGTGCGGTCGAAGCGGCCCGGCCAGACGAGCTTGATGGCGATGCCGGCGAGGGCGACGGCCCAGATGATTGCTAGCATGATGGCGGGGGTCATGCCGTGCATCGGCAGCATGAATGCGGTATAGGTCGCCGCGATCAGCAGATAGATCGCCGAGTGATCGAGGCGCCGCAACCACCATTTAAGCGGCGACACTGGCCACAAGTTGTACGCCGCGGAGAGGCCGATCATCGCCAGAAACCCGACAAGATAGATCGCGACCGCGGTCACCTCCCTGATGTCGCCCTGGTGCACGGCAATGACGGTAAGCACCGCCGCACCGCCTATTGCGATGGCAATCCCCAAGATATGGACCACGGCGTCAGCGACGGTCTCGCCCCGGTCATAATCCCAGGTAAATTTGGTGCGCATGGTGCTCGCATACTTGTGCATTGCGGCGGCGAAAGGGCTGCAGCAAAATCCGATTGTCCCGCGCCGCGATGCTACAGGAACGAACCGGCAGAAATCAGTGTTATAGGGGCAAGTGTTACCGAGGTCGAAAGGCCATGAAGCTCCAGTCTGTCACGCGCATCGTTGGGGTTTTGGCGCTGCTGAGCGCGGGTGCACTTTTGCACTCTGATACCGCACGCGCTCAGGTCTTCGATTTCGGCCAGATCGACGCGTTTGAGTCGCTGGGTTCGGGGACCCAGCGGGGCGGATCGCCGCCGAAGACGATCGTCGAGGACGGCGAGCGGCACACGGTATTTTTCACCATCATCGAGTCAAACACCGACGCCAAGATTTACTGGCGCTCGATGGATGGCGACCAGACGACATTGATGCATGGACCGGGCGTGAAGGCATTTCAGACCGCCGGCACCTTCAAGGTCGAAGCGATCGGCGACGACAGCCGCAGCTTTAAATATGGCTATGTGTTGCTTCGCCTGAAGAATAATCGAGGAACGTGACTGGCGCGAATGCGTGGGCTGC
>DAISKM010000633.1:0-2173 GCA_036820945.1 Pseudolabrys sp. | reverse complement strand
GAGGCCAAGTGCCTTGGCGGTCTTGAGGTTGATCACCAACTCGTATTTCGTCGCCGCCTGAACCGGAAGATCAGCAGGCTTCTCGCCCTTGAGAATACGGTCGACATAGCCGGCTGCGGGCCGGAACGGTTCGACATAGTCAGGTCCGTAGGAAATCAGGCCACCGCCGGTCGCGTGGTAACGGAATGGATAGATTGCGGGAAGCTTGTACCGCGCCGCAAGCGCGACAATCAAAGCGCCATGAACCGATGCCCTGGCACCAGGCATGACGATAAGGCCACCGTTCGCCGAGCGGGCGAAAGCCGTGACGCCGCGCTCGATCTCACCGGCATCGCGCGTGTCGAGAGCGGTCACATCAACGCCGAGCAGATGCGCTGCGCCTCGTACGGCGCCGAAGGTGGCGAGCAAGGCCGGATTAGCGGGATCGCGGAGCACAGCGACCCGTGTCACGCTCGGTGCAATCTGCCTGAGGAGTTCAAGCAACTTCCCACCCAGACTGTATTCATAAAGCATGAAGCCGGTTGCGTTACCGCCCGGGTGCGCCATGGACTCGACGAAGCCGGCACCGACCGGATCGGCGACTGCGGCGAACACGATCGGTAACGTACGGCTGAGACCTTGCAACGCCGACACGCTCATGGTGCCGCTGGCAAGAATGACATCTGGCGCGAGAGCCACTAGTCCCGCCGCGTATTTGCGCTCGAGGTCGATGTTGTCCTCACCCCAGCGGATGTCGATCTGCACATTGCGCCCCTCGTTCCAGCCCAATTGCTGCAGGGCCCGCGTGAACGCCGCGAGCCGGGCCTGACCTTCCGCATCGCTCGCGGCCCGGTTCATGAGGACGCCAATCCGCCGCATCCGCTCGGGCTGCTGCGCCCTTGCTGCGAGCGGCCATGCGACCGAAAAAGCAATTACTTTGATGCAATCCCGCCGGCGCACGTAACCCTCCGCGGTGAGGTTAAGCACGAGGCCAGTTTTCAAAGCCTATCAGACTAGGGCGGCGATGTCCGCTTTGGGTCATTAGCGGACATATGCAGTGCAAAAGGGCATACCGCTTTAGCCCCGAAAGCGGACATTTGCAGTGCACTCGGCCATGTCTGCTTTGGGCCAAAAGCGGACATGCAGCGCAGGTTATTCTTCAATGCGCTCAATCAACGTCGGATCGTCGCCCGCCGCCTTCGAGCTGTTCACTCTCCGCGACACCGGATACATCTGCAGTGACCTCTGATCCCAGGGCCTGAGCAACTCCGGGCCTGCGCCTCCTGACAGCCACGAGTCAAACTGATAGGGCGTCAGCAGTGCCGGCATCCGGTCGTGTATCCTGCCCACGAACTCGTTGGCGGTGGTGATGATCATCGTGCACGACCTCAGCGGCACTTCGGTCTCGATGTCCTTCCACTCGTCCCACAACCCGGCGATGGTCAGCGGTGACCCATTCTCCGTTGAGAAGTAGTACGGCTGCTTGCCGGTGGGCGTACTCTGCCACTCGTAGTAACCCGACGCGGGAATGAGGCAGCGCCTGCGCTTGAACGCATCCCGAAACATCGGTTTTTCAGAAATAGTTTCGGCTCGGGCGTTGAACGTTGCGGGGGCATCCTTCGCCCTCTTCTTCCACCACCACGGTACGAGCCCCCAACGCATCGGCACCAGGTCGCGCTTGCCGTCCTCCTCGACCACCGTGTCTATCGTGTCGGTAGGGCAGATGTTGTAGCGAGCCGGCAGATTGCGCTCAGGGATGGCGGGCACGGACAGACGATAGAGCGCGACGATCTCGCGCCACGTCAGCCGGTTGGTAAAGCGACCGCACATCGATCGGATATAAGCACGGGTTGCAGCTAGCACCTTGCCGAGGGTCATCGCCGAAAGTGGGGCACTACACGCCAACCGATTACGGTTGCTTCAATGTGTTTAGCGCTGCCAACTTTCCGCCACGCGCCTTCTGACCACTCGCAGGGATACGGAATTATGTAAGTACCGCTCTGATCCTCGCAAAGGATTTGCAGAGGACGATTTTCTTTCGGGACACCTTGGCTGAATTGAGCTAAACGGGACTCTCGCGTTGCCATTTTACGTCTTCTTGATTGTGACGCTAATGACTCAGGGGATTAGCCGCGCGACAGACCTGCCAGCCGGCTCATCACATTCTAGCACGAAGTCCTTTCAGGTGGTGCGG
>DAISKM010000632.1:0-2180 GCA_036820945.1 Pseudolabrys sp. | reverse complement strand
CGCTAGCCCAGGCGCAGCTATTGCGGGGTCGAGTTGATTTCTGAGGAGGGCTCGCGAAACGGAGAACCCTCGGCTTGTGACCGAGGGTTCTCAGTTCACTTGCGACGAGCAACGAGGCAACACAGAACGCGCGTGCCGTCCCCGCCACAATCAGGATGAACGCCATTAGCATCCGTCATTGACCTATAGTCGTCCGGGTAATAGCAGCGACACGTGCGGATCCTCATTTTCCATGGCTACCTACTGCGCGGCACGGGTAGCAACATCTACAACGCCAACTTGGCGCGGGCATTGGCGAGATTGGGCCATGAAGTGCACTTGTTCTGCCAGGACCGGATGGCAGTGCCGCCGACGGGCGTGACAATCCACGTGCCCGACATTGGGCGGCTGCTTCCCGTTTACGTAGCTGATCACTATGAGGGCTTTGACGCGTTACCGTTCCCAGAAATCAATGAGATGGAGCTCAGCCACTACCTCGACGCCAACATCGCCGCGATCCGGTCCATCCCTTCGCCAGACATCGCGCTCGCCAACCATCTGGTGATGGGCCCCGTGATCCTCGCGCGCGGTCTTGAAGGGCGGGCGCCCTATGCCGTCAAGATCCACGGCAGCGCGCTGGAGTACACCGTTCGCCCGCACCGCGAGCGCTTTCTGCCCTACGCGCTTGAGGGGATTCGCGGCGCATCGGGCGTAATTGTGGGTTCGCGTCATACGGCCGAAAGCCTCTGGGAGGTGCTCTGCGATGAGCCCTCGCTGCCCGGAAAGACGCGGCTCGGGCCGCCCGGAGTGGACGTGACATCCTTCCGTCCTCGCCGGAAAGAGGAAGCCGCCATCGGCCTGAGGCAACTCGCGGACAAGCTCGCGGCCGGTATGACAACAGTCTGGGGAGGTGAGCTCGGCGCTGCGGACACGCTCGCCAAAATTGATCCGTACCAGGATCGTGTCGTGAGCTACGCGGGCAAGTTGATTGTGTCGAAAGGCGTTGACCTGCTTTTGGCCGGCTGGCCGCTTGTGGTGGCACGCGTACCAAAAGCCCGGTTAATTGTCGTCGGATTCGGCACGTATCGGCAGGCATTAGGCCGATTTGTCGAGGCGCTCGGCCGCAGGGACTTAGACACCTTGCATGACATCGCAGCCCAAGGACGCGAGCTCGAGGGAGGCCCTCCTGGAGAGCTGAGATATCTGCGCGCGTTCCTTGATAAGGTGAGTGACGAGTGGCTGCGGGTCGCGCCCATAGCGGCCGCGCGCATTCACTTCACAGGACGGATTGAGAACCACGATTTGCCCGCTCTCCTATCGGTCTGCGAAGCGCAGGTGATGCCGAGCACCTTTCCTGAAGCATTCGGTATGGTGGCCGTCGAGGCGGCCGCATGCGGCGCGCTGCCGCTGTCTGCCCGGCACTCAGGGATGGCCGAGGTCACGGACACGCTGGCGCCTGCGCTGCCCGAGGCGTTACGGCGGTTGCTCTCGTTCGAAATCGGACCTGGAGCCGTGGAGGAAATCGGCAGCAAGTTGACCGCGTGGCTCACTCTCGACACCGGTGAGCGAGAGCATGCTAGGTTGGCGCTAGCAAACGAGACGGCGCACCGCTACAGCTGGGAAAATGTGGCAAGAGGAGTGATCGCGGCGGCCCAAGGGAGGCTCACCGAATTACCCCGTCCAAACCGCCCTGTCCTTTAGATTATTTGGGCTTCTTTGGCTTCACGGTGCAATGTCCGCTTTCGGGGGCAAAGCAGACATGACCTTGTGCGGCGCACATGTCGGCTTTTGACCCAAAGCGGACATTGGGTCATCTCTTAACGAGGCTCGTTTGAATCACTACGATGCCTCGTCACGAGCCTCGTAGGCGGCAATGCGGCGGCGCGAATTCATTGCATTTGTAGGCGGTGCGGCGATCGCACTTCCACGCGGCGTATTCGCGCAGCAGCCAATACCGGTGATCGTTTTTTTCAACAGCGGCGCACCATCGACGAACGCCAAAAATGTGGCGGCGTTCCGCAACGGTTTGAAGGAGGCAGGGCTGGTGGAAGGACAGAACCTTGCGATCGAGTTCGTCTGGGCGGAAAATCGTTTCGATGGCTTGGAGACGCTGGCTGCCGAGGTAATCGCACGGCGGCCCTCAGTGATTATCAGCAACACTTTGGCGGCGATCCGAGCCAAGTCATCGACCACAACAATAC
>DAISKM010000631.1:0-2206 GCA_036820945.1 Pseudolabrys sp. | reverse complement strand
CGGCAGCCGGATATCCGGAGCAGCCGGTAAAGATCGTGGTGCCGTTTGCGCCGGCAGGTCCCACGGACGTCATGGCCCGCCTGATTGCGCAAAAACTTTCCGAGTCGCTGAGGCAGCAGTTCTATGTCGAAAACCACCCCGGTGCGGGCGGCAACATCGGAATGATGCAGGTCGCAAAGTCGACGCCCGACGGCTACACCATCCTGGTGACAAGCTCGGCATTTATGGTCAATCCGAGCCTTTACGCCAAGAATCCATTCGATCCGTTCAAGGACTTCGCGCCAGTCATGCTTGCGGCGGCTTCGCCGAATATCCTCGTCGTCAATGCGGATTTTCCGGCCAAGACGGTGAAGGACCTCGTCGAGCTTATCAAGAAAGAGCCCGGCAAGTACAATTACGCCATGCCCGGCGCGGGAACGACGCCGCATCTTGCAGGCGAACTGTTCAAGCTCACGTTCAAGCTCGATCTCGCGACCGTGCCGTTCAATGGGGCTGGTCCGGCAATCCAGTCAGCGGTCGCCGGTCATACGCCGGTCGCCTTAACCGCGCTGCCGCCGACCGCACCGCAGATACAGGCCGGCAAGCTGCGTGGCCTTGCAGTCACCGCGGCCAAGCGCTCTTCCGCGCTTCCTGAGGTGCCGACGATGGCGGAAGCCGGCGTCACGGGGCAGGAATCCGAGACCATGCAAGGCATCTTCCTGCCGGCCGGAGCGCCAAAAGAGATTGTCAACCTGCTTAACAGCGAAATTGCCAAGGCCATGGCGTTGCCGGACGTCAAGGAAAAATGCGCCCAGCTTGGCTTCGAGGTGGTCGCAAATAAGCCGGACGAATTCGCCGCGTACATCAAGAAAGAAGTCGACAAGTGGGGCAAGGTGATCAAGGACGCCAACATCCCACAGATTCAGTAGCTGCCGCCTGAGCAATGCGCATCGTCGACATCCGCGAGACGGCGATCCCGTTGAGGTCGACGCTTGCCAATTCGAGCTTCGACTTCACCGAAATGACGACGTCGGTCGTCGCAGTCATCACCGATGTCGTTCGCAACGGTCGGCCGGTCTGCGGATTCGCGTTCAATTCGACCGGCCGCTACGCCTGCGGCGCGCAGATGCGCGCCCGTTTTATCCCGCGCATTCTGGCCGCCGAGCCAGGCTCGCTGCTCGATGATGCCGGCGAAAACCTGGACCCGACGAAAATTTTCAATTGTATGATGCGGCGGGAAAAAGCAGGTGGACATTCCGAGCGGTCGATCGCCATCGGCACCATCGAGGTGGCGGTTTGGGACGCCGTCGCCAAGATCGCCGACAAGCCATTACACGTGGTGCTGGCCGAACGGTTCAACGGCGGAAAACCTGCAAAGCAGGTTTTCTGTTACGTCGGCGGCGGCTGGTACTGGCCGGGTCAGACCATCCGCGACCTTCAGAACGAGATGCGGCGTCATCTCGACGCCGGCTACACGATGGTCAAGATGAAAGTCGGCGGTCTCCCGCTTGAGGAAGATGTGCGCCGGCTTGAGGCCGTGCTCGAGGTCGTCGGATCAGGAGAAAACCTCGCCGTCGATGCGAACTGCAAATTCGGCCGCGATGAGGCGCTCCGCTATGCCGGGGCACTCGCCCCATTCAATCTGCGTTGGTTCGAAGAGCCATGCGATCCGCTCGATTTCGCGCTTTTCGCCGAGCTTGCAACGCACTATGAAAACCCGTTAGCCACAGGCGAGAATCTTTTCTCAACGCCTGATGTCGAAAACCTGGTCCGTTTCGGCGGCTTTCGCGCCGGGCGCGACGTGATCCAGATCGACCCGCCGCAGGCCTACGGCATCGGACAATACGCCACCACGATTGAAATGCTCGCCGGGCACGGCTGGAGCCGCACGTCGCTGTTCCCCCATGGTGGCAACCAGATGTCGCTCGCGATCGCAGCCGGTTTCGGCCTCGGCGGAGCGGAGTCCTATCCCGGCGTATTTGGCGATTTCGGCGGGTTTGCCGACGATGCCAAGATTGAGAGCGGCGCGATTTCGCTTTCCGGCCCGAAGGAGCGATTCACCCCAGCGGCAATCAAGAAAGCGTCGCGGCAGGCCTTGAATGCTGCGCAGTCGGCCACCGAAGCCCTGGGTGGTCGCTGGCCGTCAACGCGGTAGCTCCGCGACGGGCGACTCGTGAAGGACGGCGATGTCAGTCGCGCCGGCAAGGGCGGGGTAGCGTCGCAGAAC
>DAISKM010000630.1:1508-2217 GCA_036820945.1 Pseudolabrys sp. | reverse complement strand
GTATTCATGTGGACCTACACGCTGCCGGCCTCGTTGAGTATTTCGACACTGCGATCGGCCGGCAGCGTGTAGGTCCACATGAATACCGGCTTGCGGCCATTTTTCTTTAGCTCTTTGAGCTTTTCCAAATCGCCTTCGAGGAAGGCAGATCGCCGCGCGGTGACCACGACCACGACGCCATCGACGAGCGGTGATTGCGCCACCAACTGTGCAAATGTGGCGTAGCCCATTTTGTGCACGCCCTGAGCGGTGGAATCGACCGGATTTTGCGAGCTGCCGTAGGAAGGGATGTGCACGTCGATCGATTTGCGCGTGGTATCGTCGAGAACCGGCACTTCCAATCCCGCTGTTGCGCACGCGTCCGCCATCCAAACGCCGGCGCCGCCCGACGAAGTGCAGATGCCGACGCGGTTGCCCGCCGGCAGGCGTTCGCCGCAGGCCAGGAAGCCGACCGCAAGGTCGATCATTTCATCGAGCTCGTGTGCCTCGATCAATCCGTAGCAATCGAACATAGCGCGATAGGCGGCCTGCGAGCCGGCGAGCGCCGCGGTGTGCGAAGCAACCGCACGCGAACCTGGCTCCGACTGGCCGATCTTGCTGACGACGATCGGCTTGCGGGCGCGAAGCGCCTTTTCGGCCACGCGCCTGAATTTTTCCGGCGACTTCACATCCTCCAGGAGCAGCAGGAAAACATCGGTCGCACCTTCGT
>DAISKM010000630.1:0-1498 GCA_036820945.1 Pseudolabrys sp. | reverse complement strand
GTGCTGGTGCCGTCGAAGACCTCGAGCGCCGCTTCATTGCCAGTGGTGACGACATGACGGAACGTAAGATTGCGCGGTCGCGCACGATCAAAAAAAGCGAAGCCCAAGCCGCCGCTCTGGGAAATGACCGACACCTGGCCATTGCCGAGCGCGCGCGCCGGTTTGATCGGGCCGGCATTCTTGTCCATTGCGGGGCTGAAGGTGGGGCAGAACGAAGCTGGGATATTGGCGAAACCTTCGGTATTTGGGCCGCACACGGCCATGTCATAGCGGCGCGCAATCACGGCGATTTCGTCCTGCATGCGCGTGCCCGTCTCACCTTCCTCGGCGAAACCGGACGAGAGAATGACGGCCGACTTGATGCCGGCGCGCCCGCAGCGCTCAAGCTCCGCCGGCGTGTATTGCGCCGGGATGATGAGAATCGCGAGGTCGACAGGTTCGGGCAGCTCCTCAACTGATGCATAGGCTTTGAGGCCCTGAACCTCCGTCGCGCTCCGGCTGACGGGATAGACCTTGCCGCCGAAGGGATGGCTCAGGATGATTTCGAGAATGCGCCCTCGCAATCCGTGAACGTCGGAGGAGGCGCCGACGACGGCGACCGGTTTCGGCCAAAGCATTTTTCCGATATCGGGCATGGCCGCGCTACCTGAGACCCAATCCGCGCGCGATGATGCCGCGGAGGATTTCAGTGGTGCCGCCTTGAATTGTTAGCTTGGGTGCGACGGTCGTTGCGAAAGCGAGCTGCTCCTCGAGCGTCGCGCGATTGCCGATTTCGGGCGCAAGAAAAGCGGTAAGCTCGCGCACTCGGTGCGGCAATTTCTGTTCCCAGATCGTGCCAAGGTCTTTCACGATCGCGCCTTCGACCATCGGCTCCTTGCCCGCCTGCAGCATGCCGGCCACCGAAACCGACATGCGTCGCAACGCGTGCAGCTGCGCGACAAGACGGCCCAGGCCCTCGGCGCTGCGGATATCGGGCTCGGGACCGAGCGCGCGTATCAGTTCAAGCATCACGTAGAAGGTCTCGAGAAAGCGTTCCGGTCCGCTGCGCTCATAAGCGAGCTCGCTGGTCGCCTGTTTCCAGGCGGAGTCGACTTCACCCATTACGTGATCGTCTGGAACGAAGGCATCGTCGAACACCACCTCGTTGAAATCGTGCTGCCCGGTCATCTGATAAATCGGGTTGACTGTGATTCCCGGCGTCTTCATGTCGACCAGAAACTGCGTAAGGCCGTGACGCCGGTTGTCCTTGGTCGCAGGCGAGGTCCGAAACAGCCCGAGCATGTAGTCGGCAACATGCGCATTGCTCGTCCAGATCTTCGAGCCGTTGATGCGCCAACCTTTGTCAACTTTCGTCGCCTTGGTCTTAGCGGCGAACAGGTCGGAGCCAGAGCCGGGTTCGCTCATGCCGATGACGAAGCACAGCTCGCCGCGGCATATGCGCGGCAGAATGTTGGCCTTGATGTGCTCGGGCGCGTATTTTAGCAAGATAGGCCCGCTT
>DAISKM010000629.1:0-2225 GCA_036820945.1 Pseudolabrys sp. | reverse complement strand
TTGAGGCATCATCGTAGCGGCCGGCGAAGAAATACCCGAATGCGATCGCCATTTGCGTCACGAAGGTGAGTGGATCGAGGGGGCTCAGGCGCATGGCATGCGCCAAGTGCTCGATCGCGATTTGCGGCTCGCCGAGATAGATTCTCACCCAGCCGCTAAAATGCCACGCCTCGGCTAGGTTCGGATTGAGTTGGAGCGCCCGATCGATGAGGGCGGCGCCGACTTCGACGTCATGAACAACATATGCAAGTGCAAACCCTCCCCAAGCAAGCGCGACCGCATCATCCCACCCCAACTCCGCCGCACGACGAGCCAGCCGTGCGGTTTCGGCAGTCTCTTGCGCGCGGTCAACTATCCAACGACTTCCCTTGCGGCGGACGTAACACCAGGAGGCCATGCCATAGGCCGAGGCAAAATCAGGGTCGAGTTCGATGGCTTTAGTGAATAGCCGCAGCGCTTCGTCGTTGCTCTCTTTCGTCCAGGAATGAAGACTCGCTATTCCTCGCAGGAAATAGTCGTAGGCATCGAGGCTCTCAGTCGGCTTGCGCTTCGCACGCTCCACCTCAGCTTGTTCCAACCTCGGGGCGATCGCTCCCACGACGCTTGCGGTCACTTGGTCTTGCAGCTCAAAGATATCCTCCAGCGATCCGTCGAAGCGGTCTGCCCACAGATGCGCTCCAGTTGACGCATCGATGAGCTGTGCCGTGATACGCACCCGGTCCGCGGCCTTGCGCACGCCGCCTTCAAGCACGTAGCGCACCCCCAGTTCGCGTCCGACTTGCTTCACGTCTACCGCGCGGCCCTTGTATGTGAAACTCGAATTGCGTGCGATTACGAATAACCAGCGCGTGCGCGATAAGGCTGTCGTGATTTCTTCCACCATGCCATCGGCGAAGTACTCCTGCTCAGGGTCGCCGCTCATGTTATTGAAGGGCAGGACGGCGATCGATGGTTTATGGGGGGGCTGCGCAGGCGCTGCCTTGGTGGCGCCCTTGAGCCGCACTCGGTAGACCCGCACCGGCCGCGCAATGTTCTTGAGCTGCTGCTCGCCTATATCCTCGAAGGCGATTTCGAGACTCCCGTGGACATCCTCTTGCACCCGGCCGGAAACGCAAATCCCACCAGGTTCGGCCAGAGCCTCCAATCGTGCCGCCACGTTCACGCCGTCGCCCCATATGTCAGTGCCCTCGATGATGATGTCACCGGTATTTATGCCCATGCGGAACTCGATCCGCTTCTCCTGAGGCAGGTCGGCGTTACGCTCGCCCATCGCGCGTTGGACCTCGGCGGCCCAGCGCACCGCCGCTATCACGCTGGCAAACTCTACCAGCAGCCCATCGCCGATGATCCGCACGATGCGGCCGCGGTGTTCTGTTATTTTGGGATCGATGATTTCGCGTCGATAGACTTTGAGCGCCGCGTGAGTACCTTCCTCATCAGCGCCCATCAGCCGGCTGTAGCCGGCAACATCGGCCGCGAGGATGGCGGCCAAACGCCGTTCGACGTGCGGCTTGGCCATGGCATCGTCCCTGATTTTGAACCGAGTTTATGGTCACGGCGACGGTGTGTCTATCGAGCAACAAATGTCCGCTTTGGGTCATGTGTGGACGGCGCCTTGGCAAGAACTTTCTGACGTTGCGCAGCATTGGTCGGGTGCGGTCATGTGTCCGGCCTGTTTGTGTTGCGGGTTAGGCGGCTGGCCCTAATGCTCTGCGCGGATCGGGTCCCAATCAAAAACACGCACTTTAAAGTGCGCTGACCCAAACGGGTTCTCCCGATCCCCGGAACGATCGTGTCTGCATTACGTCGTCATGTCCTCGCCAATTCCTTCAAAACTTCAAACGCCGTCGTCGTTGCCTGGCCTCACCTCCTTGTCGCTCTCGCTTCACGCAACCACCCTATAGCACTCTTGATGCCGCAGAGGGGGCGCCGTCCACAGCATCAAAAGCAGACATTTCTTGATGTCCGCTTTCTCTGAACGATGTCCGCTTTACCCCCGAAAGCGGACATGTGCGGTGCAACTAGCGATGTCTGCTTTGGGCCAATAGCGGACATTGCGATGGCTATTTTTGAGGAACCGTGCGAATACCGCCCCAAGGATCGACCTTTTGTTTGGCGTCCGGAATTTTACTGAGTGTGGACTTGTAGGCCTCGTCGGTATCTTTCTCAAAGGCCCGCTTCTCCCGCATCTTAGCTTTTTCTTTTTCGCTCTGTTCCGAAGCCGG
>DAISKM010000628.1:0-2235 GCA_036820945.1 Pseudolabrys sp. | reverse complement strand
TACGCGCCTGCTGAGCGAGCTGCGCGAATCGCTCCAGCAGCAGACCGCCACCGCCGACGTTCTTAAGGCCATTAGCCGCTCGGCGTTCGATCTAAAATCGGTATTGGATGCATTAGTCGAAGCTGCCGCGCGGCTGTGCGACGCTGATCAGGGTGGTATTGCGCGCGAGCGGGACGGCGTGTTCGAACGTGTAGCAGAGTACGGGTTATCCGCTACCTACACGGAGTATCTCCGAACTCAGCCGGTTATTCCGGAGCGTGGCACGGCAATGGGACGAGCCCTGCTTGAGGGTAAAGTCGTGCATATTCCGGACGTGCAGGCAGACCCAGACTACACCTTTGGCGGGCAGAAGCTCGGCAGAATTCGTACCGTCATCACCGTTCCGATGTTACGCGACGGAACGACGATTGGCGTTTTGGGCCTGACCCGTCGCGAGGTACGGCCATTCACGGACAAACAGATCGAACTGGTTTCGACTTTTGCCGACCAAGCCGCGATTGCAATCGAGAACGTACGGCTGTTCGAAAGCGTGGAGGCCCGCACACGCGAACTGGCAAAGTCACTAGAGGAATTGCGCACCACGCAGGACCGCCTCGTGCAGACACAGAAGCTCGCGTTACTGGGACAACTGACTGCCGGTATCGCTCACGAGATCAAGAACCCGCTTAATTTTGTGAACAATTTCTCGGGTATCTCCGCCGAACTGATCGATGAATTGCAGGATACTCTGAAGGGCATACCCCTCGACGATAAGGCCCGAACTGAAATCAACGAGCTCACCGACACGCTGAAGAGCAATTTCGACAAGGTCGTGCATCACGGCAGACGCGCGGATGCCATCGTCAAGAATATGCTGCAGCACTCGCGCGAAGGCTCAGGCGAGCACCGGGTGATTGATATTAATGCGTTGGTCGAGGAAAGCCTCAATCTCGCCTGGCACGGAGCGCGGGCCGAGACGCAGGGTTTTGAGATCAAGCTCAAGCAATCCTTTGATCCGTCCGCCGGCGGGGCAGACGTTTTCCCGCAGGACATCCGGCGGGCTCTTCTTAACCTGATTGCAAACGGCTTCTATGCTGCGACTAGGCGCAGATCAGAGACTAACGGTGGCGACTACGAGCCGACCCTTACTGCCTCAACCAAAGACCTTGGCGATCGTGTGGAGATCAGGATTCGCGATAACGGCACCGGCATTGCGCCTGACGTGAAAGATAAGATTTTCAACCCGTTCTTCACTACCAAACCAACCGGAGAAGGCACCGGCCTTGGCCTTTCGATTAGCCACGACATCATCGTCAAGCAACATGCGGGGGCAATCGAAGTCGATACGCAGCTCGGCGAGTTTACCGAAATCAGGGTTATTCTGCCCCGTATCGCTGTGTTCGTTTGAAATCCGCTGAGAGGGCAAGCAGCCCTGAATGTCCGCTTTTGGCCCTTAGCGGACATCGATGTTTGCTCTACAAATGTCCGCTCTTGGGGGTAAAGCGGACATACCTCTCGCAACGCAAAATGTCCGCTTATGACCGACGCATCACGGCTAGCTGATGTGAACGACGGAACCGCTAGTTAACGGTCGCGTGGTGTTGCTTTCAATTGGTGGACGCCGCGGGCGCAAATGTCTGCTTTTTGCCATTGCCGACATGCCTCCTCCTGTCGGCCCCCCACAAAATCCGCTACGCTATTGACCAGCAGCAGCCAAGGAGCTTGACATGCCGGAGCCGACAACATCGGCGGCGGACGCCGCGCCTGCCGCTGTCGAAGACCAGCCGATCCGAGAACGCGTCAAAGAGCTGACGAGCCAGGTTCTGCAGCAGGGCCGGGTCGATCCCGAGGCCGTCAGGGACGTTGTCAGTACCGTCCTTGGTCGGGCGCCCAGCACTACCTTCGTGAGCGGTGACAAGGCCCGAGAACTCTTCGCCGATGCAGTGAGGCAGCTCGACGATGCGCTCGTGAAGTCTGCCAGCGCAACGCATGGCGCTCTCCAGCAACTCGCATCCCGGGGGCAGGACTTCACTGACAACGATCTCAAAGAAGCGCTGGCCAGCCTGCGGAAGCTGGAAGAAGACTATGTGGCTGTCGCGAATCGACTTTCTGAGGCGATGAGTGCCAATCTGCGCCGCGAATTGACGGAACTTGCGACTCACGCCCAAAACATTGGCGTAGAGGCGAGCGTTCGTGTGGCGAGCATGATGGGGGAGTTTGCCAGCAGCATGAGTGCTGGATCGGGGCTGGCGACGG
>DAISKM010000627.1:0-2238 GCA_036820945.1 Pseudolabrys sp. | reverse complement strand
GAGGATGGTTTCGCCTTGACCCCGGCCAATGCCGACAGGTGATGGACGGCCCATTCGACGCCGAGATGGTCTACCTGCATGCGCGAACGCCGCCGGTTTACGGCGCCGCGCCGCAGCCGCAAGACGGACAGGCCGACTTCTGCATACGCAACGGTGATTTTGAGATTGCCGACGCTCGCGGTTGCCCGGCAAGCCAGCAGGCGCACTTCAGCGCTGCCAAGCCGTCCGAGTCGCCGAAAGGGGCGGTCGTCAATTTGGCCGAAGAGTCCGATTACGATGATGTGCAGTCGCGCCTTGCGGGCATTCAACGACTGCTGGTGATTGCCGGGTACGACGCCTATCCGATCGATGGCGTGCAGGGCGCGAAGACCCAGGCAGCCATCACCAAATTTCTGAACGACCGCAAGCTTCCGCCCGATACTGCAGCAGGACCGAATTTTTTCGACACGCTGATCGAGGCCGCCCGCAACCCGGAGGGCATCGGCTTCACGTGGTGCAACGATACTCGGTACGCGGTGATGGCTTCGCTGGGCATCGTCGAGATGGGGGCGATCGTTACCCGCGGCTGGTATCGCCTTGAGGCCGGCCAATGCGTGCGGCCGGATCTGCGCAACGACCCGCATCGACTTTATAGTTACGCGGAGGCAATCGACGCCAACGGCCGCACAATCCGGCGCGGCGACGCGCCGCTGGCCTGGGGCGGGAATGTTCCCTTGTGCACGCGCGATGGACGCTTCGAGCTGGCCGATCACAAGGATTGCGCAACACGCGGTCTGAATTCTGCCGGGTTTGCCGTCATCGATCTGACCGGCAAGCCGTCAGCAACGGTGCGATTCAAGGAACCCTAGCCTCGTGGAAACAAGGCGTTCAGAGCCACGCGGTTTCGGGCACGTCCAAACCTGGGTGTTCGATCTCGACAACACGCTCTACCCGCATCACCTCAATTTGTGGCAGCAGGTTGATGAGCGGATACGCGCTTATGTGTCCGACTTCCTGAAGATATCGAAGGACGAGGCGTTTCGCCTGCAGAAGGACTATTACAAGCGCTATGGAACGACCATGCGCGGCCTGATGGCCGAGCATGGTTTGGAGCCCGATGATTATCTCGAGTTCGTGCACCGCATCGATCATTCGCCGCTAGAGCCCAATCCAGGACTGGGTGCGGCTTTGGAAAATCTTCCGGGCCGCAAGCTCATTCTTACGAATGGCACACGCAAGCACGCTGCTGCAGTCATGCAAAAACTCGAGATTGATCATCACTTCGAGGACGTGTTCGACATTGCCGCGGCAAATCTTGACCCCAAGCCCCTCCCCCAGGTCTATCAACGCTTCCTCGCGCGGCACGGCGTCGATCCGGCGAAAGCCGCAATGTTCGAGGATCTCGCGCGCAACCTTGAAACACCGCACGACTTGGGGATGACGACGGTGCTCGTGGTGCCTGAAGGGCAGCGCGAGGTGTTTCGCGAAGACTGGGAGCTGGCAGGACGCGATGCCCCATACGTCGATCATCTGACCGACAATCTCACCGGATTTCTCGAACAGATTGTTCGGCGTTGATCAGACAGTGGGGACCACGTGCTGAACCAGCACTGCCAACCCCACGCCGGCGATGCCGGCGCCCACGAGCCTCAGTGGCGAAAGCGTCGCCGGCTCATCGGCCAAGCCACGCGCAATTTTCATCGCTACAAGCGCGATAGCGCATTGAACAACCGTAAGACCGATCAGGTAGGCGTAAATCGGCGTTGGCTCGGCGCCGTATATCGACTCTCCGAGTGCATAACCGTGCACGAGTCCGACGAGCGCAAAAAGCGTAAGCACGGGAGCCGTCGGCATCTGCCGATTGCCCACCAGCAGCGCGCCGAGCGCTATTACGGTGATCGCCACCAGAAGCTCCGCGGCCGGCAGGCTGGCTCCGTGCAAATGCAACGCTACTCCAGCCATCATGACTGCGATAAAGCCAATCACAAGCGCCGGCCCAGCCTTGTGCATGCCGGCAAGACAGCCCACCGCCACAACCGCCGCGAAATGGTCAATCCCGATGATTGGATGCCCCAGTCCCGACAATAAGCCGTCCATGAAAGTTGCCGGCATGCGTCCGCCCATGACGTGATGCGCGGCCGCATTGGTTGCGCTGAGCGCCAGCAAGAGCGAACCGAGCCCCGCAGATTGCCGATTCATGTGCAGTGCTCACTGGCCACAAGCTTAGGTCCGCCGAGCGCAACTTGACATCCCCTGCCC
>DAISKM010000626.1:0-2252 GCA_036820945.1 Pseudolabrys sp. | reverse complement strand
CGCCCAAGGTCTTCATTTTTTCCGCCATGGAAATAGCTGCGTCGGCTCCGGACGAGTGTCCCATGATTATGATCGGACCTTTGCCGCTTTTTTGCAGACGCGCCGCTTCCGCCGCGAGTTCCTCGTAGTACAGATAACTGTGAACAGTTGCGGAGTAGCCCTGTTGAATGAGTTTCTGGTCGAGAACATCGAGCCCGGTTGAAAAGACGTTCGCCAATCCCTTCAACAGATAGATGTGGCCGGATGCGTTGGCGTTGCCGGATAGGGACGAGAACGCAATGAAAATAGCTGCAAATAGCAATGACTTGCGCAAGATCCCAGCCCCTCGTTCAGCGGCGTGAATACTTATTTCACTTGAGCGAAGCTAATCAATAGCGATCACATCTTTTCCATGCGTCAATTAGTTCCGTCATGCGGCCCGTGAAAAGTCATGTCTGCTTTACCCCCGAAAGCGGACATGTGCGGTGCAACTAGCGATGTCTGCTATGGGCCAAAAGCGGACATTGCTCAGATCAGCGCGCGCGCATCGTCGAATAGTTCATCGACCGAAAACATGCGCGAAATCAGCTTCTGGCGGAAGCTGTAATCAATGATGATCTCAATCGACCGGCGATTCGGCTCTACTCCAAAGCGCCATGGATCAAAAACACTGCCGTCCGCCGGCGGCGCCACCGCTCGCCTGGACTCGCGCAATGTACGGTAGATCTCTTTCACCACATCAGGGCGGGAGCTTACGATCGTGCTTCGAATGACCATCATGTGGTTGATCGGGATGCCGCCATGCGTTTCTGCCCATTTGCGCGCCGCGCTATCGGCATCGTCAATCAGGGGCGCTAGAGCCGGGTCGGGCATTTTATCGCCGACGATGGCCGCATCGATTTCGCCGTCGATAAGCATCTGGACCATGGTTTTGCCTTCGGGCGCGCGCATGACGAAGTCGGGATCCTTGAATTCGGCGAGATGCGGATCTTCGAACGTGACCCAGTGAATTTTGGTCGGATCGATTTTGTAATCGTCCTCGAGAAAACCGCGCACCCAGACGCCTGTCGTCTGGGAATACGCGCGCACACCGACGCGCTTGCCCATGAGGTCGGACGCACGCAAGCGCCCACGTTCCGGGTTGTAAGCGATGGTGTGGTGCTGTCCGCGCCCGAGCACAGTCGCTGGAATGAGCACATAGGGCTTGCCGTAGGCTTTCGCCTGCAGATAAGTGACGATCGCCAATTCACCTAGATCAAACCTTGCTTCACGTACCAGCGGTTTAAATGCCGTGTTGGAAACTTTCACATTGGCGAATGCAAGATCGATTAGGTCGGACGTCACTTCCCCTTTCTTGAGCGCCGTTGTGTTCGGGTAATCTCCGAGCAGCGTGTACAACTTGTATTTGTCAGGCATGGTGCTCATGCCTGTTTTCCTCAATCACTAGAACCGGATAAAGGGCCTGGGCAGTCCTGGAAAAGATCCAGTCCTTATCGCTGGTTGCCAAACAGGTCAGCGATTTTCGTGCGGTTGCCAAGAGCTGAGACAACGTGCCCTCGCTGGAAGGATAGTTTGAACCCCATGCCAGCCGAGATGCGCCGAACGCAGAGACGAGACGTGGGAAAAAAGTCTCAGGCGTGGCCTTACCACGGCGGGACTCGGCAAAAATCCGCGGCGTGAGCTTGAGGTAGACATTAGCGTACGATGCCAAGCCGAACAGATTGGCTGCCGCATTGTAAGGCGGCCCGTCAGCAAGGTCGGGCCGCGCGCAGTGGTCGAGAATAATGCGCACGTTCGGAAAACGCTCCGCCATGCGCCTCACCTGTGGAATTGCTTGGGCCGACATTTGCAGACAAATGGAAAGCCCCAGCTCGCTTGCGCATGTCCAGGCCGAATAAGTCCTCGGATCATCCAGCCAGTTCGCCTGATCGGACATCGTGCTGCCGAAAGTGAAAAGTCGCATACCGGTGAGGCCACGGGTACTCCAGTCACGCATACGTTGGGGCGCGTCGGACGCCAGCACGTCGACGGAAAACACGCCCGTGAAGCGGTCCGGGCACGCCGCCACAGCATCAGCCACATATGAATTGTCGTGGCCGTAACAGGTCGAGGCTTGCACTATTGCAGCTTTCTGCACGCCCGCCTCGTCCATAGCTGCGATCAACTTCTCCAGGGTGACCGGCCGTGCGCGTGACCACTCCGATTGGTGTCCTCCCAATGGCGCCAGAGGATAGCGGGCGGCGTCATTCGCGATGACGTGCGGATGGATATCG
>DAISKM010000625.1:0-2254 GCA_036820945.1 Pseudolabrys sp. | reverse complement strand
GGGATCTCGATGGGATCTTTGCGCTTTTTCCGCGCCTCGCCGAACGCCGCCGCAATATGGGCAACCAGCTATCCGGAGGCGAGCAGCAGATGCTCGCGATCGCGCGAGCGTTGATGACCAACCCGGCGCTGATGCTGCTGGACGAGCCGTTCGAAGGCCTCGCGCCGGTAATCGTCGATGAGCTCATTGCGGCGATGAAGACAATGCTGGCCGACCGCCGCATCGCCATCATCCTGGTCGAGCAGCACACCGATATCGCGCTGGAAATGACCGCCCATGCCATCGTGCTGGAGCGCGGCGCAGTGGCGCATCGCGCGGCTTCGGCCGAGCTGCTGAAAGACACTGCCACGCTCGAGCGGCTGGTCGGCTTGCGAGTCGCCGCAACGGCGTAGTTTTGCGTAGTAGCGAGAGTTTTCCGATACATTGCATCGGGTTGCACATTGCTGCAGCGGCGTGAGAAAGTAACCATTATCAAAAAGGAAACGCCTGCATGGCCGACCCCATGATCCCCCGCGACCGTGTCGAATATTCCGCGATCGTGGATCGCCCCGCGCTCAAGCTGCCGGGCAACGCCCGCATCGTGTTCTGGACCATCGTGAACTACGAGGTCTGGGATATTGGCAAGCCGATGGCGCGCCAGTTGCTCCCGGCGCCGACCGGGGTGCAGCTGATGCCCGACGTCGTGCATTGGACTTTCCACGAATACGGGATGCGGGTCGGCTGCTGGCGCTTCTTCGAACTGTTCAAGCGCCTCGGCATCAAGCCGACGCTCGCCGCCAATGCCCGCATCTGCGAGGACTATCCGCGCGTCGCCGAAGAGGCGCGCGATGCCGGCTGGGAATTCATGGGCCACGCCTATGAGCAGGGTCCGATCCACAAGGAGACGGACCAGGCCGGCATGATCAGGCGGACCATGGACATTCTGACCAAGTTCACCGGGAAGAAGCCGGTCGGCTGGCTGGGCCCGGGACTCACGCAGACGTTGGACACGCCGGAACTGCTCGCAGCAGCGGGCGTGAAATACATCGGCGACTGGGTCTATGACGACGAGCCGACGGTGATCCGCACCGCCGGCGGCCCGCTCGTCACTCTGCCCTACACCGTCGAGCTCAACGATATTCCGATGATGCTGATCCAGCATCACGAGAGCGACTATCTGCTCAAGCGCACCATCGACCAGTTCGACCGGCTCTACGCCGAAAGCGCGAAGCGCGCGAAGTTCTGCGCGCTGGCGATTCATCCGTATATCAGCGGGCAGCCGCACCGGATCAAATATCTCGAACAGATTTACGACTACGTGAACAAGCACGACGGCGTGCTGCACTGGAACGGCGAGCAGATCCTCGACTGGTACCGCAGCATCGCCAAGGTCGAGGCTGCCGCATAGCGTCCAAGCCGGATTGATCCGGCGGAGCACGGGCAGGAGGAAACGATGATTGGCCGAATGTTTGCGCGTCCCATGTTCCCGGCATTTTTTCTGATGCTCGCCACCCTTGCGGCGAGCGCGGAAAGTATTGCCATCGGCAATTACGGTTCATCCGCGAACGGGATGCCGTTCGGAATTGCGCTGGCCAAGGGATACTTTCAGGAAGAAGGCGCCAATGTCACCGGTATCATTGCTTCCGAAGGCGGCGGCACCTCGGTACGCAACGCGATGGCCGGCGTAGCCTATGGTGAGGCCAATCCTGGCGCGATCGCCGTCGCCATCCAGCAAGGCGCCGATCTGCGCATCGTGAGCGATAACGTTCTGACCATCGCCGAATTCGCCTGGCTGGTGAAGAAGGATTCGCCGATCAAGACAATCGCCGACCTCAAGGGCAAGAAAATTGGTTACACCAATCCGCGCTCGACCAGCCAGGCGCTCGACATCCTTTTGCTGAACAAAGCGGGACTCAAGCCGGAGGATGCCGAGCTTGTGAAAACCGGCGGCTTCGGTCCGATGGTTGCAGCGCTTGAGCTCGGGCACATCGATGTCGCGCCGGTCACCGAGCCGCTGTGGTCGAAAATGAAGGACAAGTTCCGCGTGCTCATTACCGGCTCGGAGGCTTTGCCCCCGCTCGACAACGTGGTTGGCGTAGCGACGGCCCAGGCGGTGGCGACGCGCGGCGACTTCATCAGCGCGGTCATTCGCGCGCGCCGGCGTGCCATCGCCTTCATGCGGGCCAATCCCGAAGAAGCCGGCGAGATCCTCGCCAAGCCGTTCAACATCACTCCGGAAGTGGCAACAAGCGCGATCAAGAACCTGATCAACAGC
>DAISKM010000624.1:0-2293 GCA_036820945.1 Pseudolabrys sp. | reverse complement strand
CCCGAACCAGGACCCAGCGGAATGATGAATCGCACCGTGCGCTGCGGCCATGACTGTGATGTTTGCGCTTGCGCAATTGGAACGGCGAAGAACGCGATAGCGAGAAAAAGATGGAGCAAAAATTGACACAGGCGCTGCATGATCACTCCCGGCAAAACAGACATTGTGTGCAGGCGGGATCACGTCATAACGCACCGAATTGCGCAATAACGGAATAAAATCATTCCGAAGCAGATGCGGGCGCGACGGCAATTATCCGGTCGCCTGAGTCCCCCCGGTTCCGGAAAGCACCGGTATTTGCCGTAAAATTGCCATCAAAAAACTCGACGCGGCGGCATTTGTGCAGTGCCAAAAATCTGCATGTGGAATTTGTTTGCATCGCGCTATCAATCGGTTGTTGCGGCTATGAATTCGCGGCGGGGGGTCATGCACAAATTGCGAGGTTCGCCTGCAACTACCTCCGGCCGTTGTTTGTTTTTGTGCTAGCCTTTGTCCTCTAACAAGGGAGGCACATGCCGTGGACCTTACCTTGAGGCTCGATCTGCTGGCAGTATGCGCCGTGTTTGCTTTTGTAGGCGCAATTTTGCTGGGCGCATTCTGAGTTCAGGAGGCCGACGACAACTCCAAAACAAAAAATACCGGATTTGATCCGGCAAATTGTTACAGCACCGGAGAGCAGCGCTCTCCGGTGCTTGCTTTTTGGTGACAAAGCTTAGGCTGCGGCGATGCTCGGCGAAGCGTGCGTCTCATAGTTGAGGATCGGCGCCAGCCAGCGCTCGCATTCGCTGATCGGCCAGTCTTTCCGCTTCGCGTAGTCTTCAACCTGATCGCGTTCGATCTTGCCGACGCCGAAATATGCACTCTGCGGATGACTGAAGTAGAGGCCGCAGACCGCCGCGCCCGGCCACATCGCGAAGCTCTCCGTCAGCTGTACACCGATACGCTCGCTGTCGAGCAGCTTGAACAACGTGCCTTTCTCGGTGTGATCGGGCTGCGCCGGATAGCCGGGCGCGGGACGGATGCCGCGATATTTCTCCGCGATTAACTGCTCATTGCTGAGGTTCTCGTCGGCGGCATAGACCCAGAACTCCCGCCGCACGCGCTGGTGCAGACGTTCGGCAAACGCTTCCGCCAGACGGTCGGCCAGTGCCTTCACCATGATCGCCGAGTAATCGTCATTGGCGCGCTTGAACCGTTCGGCAACTTCGTCTTCGCCGATGCCGGCGGTGACGGTGAAGCCGCCGATGTAGTCCTCGAGACCGCTGCTCCGTGGCGCGATGAAATCGCTGAGCGCGCTATTTGGCCGGCCCTCGCGCTTGGACAACTGCTGCCGCAGCGAATGCAAAACCGCGGCCGGCTTGTTGCGCGCGTCGTCAGCATAAAGGCAGATATCGTCGCCTTCCGTATTCGCGCGCCAGAAACCGAACACTGCGTTTGCTCTGAACCAATGCTCGGCCACGATCTTTTCCAGCATGGCGCGCGCATCGTCATAGAGTGAGCGCGCGGCGGCACCGAATTTCTCGTCCTCGAGAATGCCTGGAAATTTCCCCGACAGCTCCCAGGTCGCAAAGAATGGCGTCCAGTCGATGTAATCGATCAGTTCCTTGATCGAATAGTCGCTCAACACTTTTGTCCCTAAAAAGCTCGGCCTCGGCGGCTGGTAGGCGCCGGACCAGTCGAGCTTCAGCGCATTGGCACGAGCGGCCGCAAGCGGCAGGCGGGTTTTATCCTCCTGAGCGCGCGCGTGCGCAGCTGCAATGCGGGCGTACTCGCCGCGCAACTCCGCGACATAGCCGGCACGCATGTTGACGGACATCAGCGTCTGCGCCACGCCGACTGCGCGGCTCGCGTCGGTGACATAGACGGCCTGGCCGCGCCGGTAATTCGGATGGATCTTCACTGCCGTATGGACCCGGCTCGTCGTGGCTCCACCGATCATCAGCGGCAGTTCAAAGCCCTGGCGTTCCATCTCCGCCGCGACATGGCACATTTCATCGAGCGAAGGAGTGATAAGACCGGACAGACCGATGATATCCGCCCGCTCGGCGCGGGCCGTGTCCAGGATTTTGGCTGCGGGCACCATGACGCCGAGATCGATCACGTCGTAATTGTTGCACTGGAGGACGACGCCGACGATGTTCTTTCCGATATCGTGCACGTCGCCTTTCACGGTCGCCATGACGATCTTGCCGTTGGAGCCGCCATGCTGGCGCCCGTCTTTTTCCTGCTCCATGAAGGGCATCAGGTAAGCCACGGCCTGTTTCATCACGCGCGCGGATTTCACGACCTGAGG
>DAISKM010000623.1:0-2305 GCA_036820945.1 Pseudolabrys sp. | reverse complement strand
TCGAGGAACTGGGGCGTAAAGCGCATGGGTTCGGGCGACTCAGCGAGTAACCGGTGATTCTTTCCCATATCCCGGATTTAGGGCGCGTCCAGGAGATCTTGTCCCCGCTAGTCACAGGCGCTACCCCATCCCCGTTCGTGCCCGCGCAAGCGGGCATCCAGTTTTCTTCCACGAATTGCTGGATCCCCGCTTGCGCCGGGATGAACGGGGTTGTTTGCGCCATGACAGCGGAGGGTCGGCAGCATGCAAAAGGGAACCGCAGTAACCTTCGTCCTGGTTCATGGCGCCTGGCACGGGGGCTGGGCCTGGCGGCGCGTCGCCGACCGCCTGAGAGCACGCGGACATATCGTGTTCACGCCAACCCTCACCGGCCTTGGCGAGCGGGCGCACCTGCTGCATCCCCGCATCGATGCCTCGCTGCACATCGCCGACGTGCTCAGCGCCATCAAATACGAGCGGCTCGACGATATCGTCCTGGTCGGCCACTCCTATGGCGGTTGCGTCATCTCCGGCATCGTCGAAGCGATGCCGGACACGATCCGCTCGATTGTCTTTCTCGATGCGTTCATTCCCGACAATGGCGACAGCACGCTCGACCTGGTGCAGCCGGCCGTGCAGGAGGTGATCCGGGCAGCCCTCGCGCGCGGGGAAACGACGGTGCCGGTGCGCGATGCCGCGGCGTTCAAGGTCAACGAGAAGGACCGTGCCTGGGTCGACGCCCTCGCCACGCCGCAACCGATTGGCACCATGACCGAAAAGCTCACGCTCACGGGTGCCCGCGATCACATTCCGAAGAAGAGCTACATCCGCGCGTCGGGCTATCCGAACGTATCGTTCGAGAAGGCCTATGCGCGCGCGAAGGCCGATCCGACCTGGCGCACCTATGAAGTGCCGTGCGGCCATGACGTGATGATCGATGCGCCGGACCGGCTCACGGAGATTCTGCTCGAAGTCGCGTGACCATTTGTCATGGCCGGGCTTGTCCCGTTCCAATCCGTGCTCCGGTATTCGTCATAAGTCGAGCTTGTCCCAACTCTCCGTTCGTTCCTGAAAGCGGGCATCCAGTTTTTTGCCTAATTGCTGGAGCCCCGCTTACGCGGGGATGAACGGGTTGCTTCGAGACACATCCATCGCGCGGTTATTTCGTCTATCTTGATGGCAGTCGGAAAAAGGGGGCCTCCGCATGCCGGTCCTGACCGCCAACCTGTTGCTGACCACAACGCCGCTTTGGGTTGCTGCCGTCGTCCTGCTTGTTCCGACAACCATATTGGCGATGTGCGGGCCGCTGATTGTTCGCCGCTATGTCCCACTCGAGCGGTTGCGCGACAATAACGAGGTCGCCGGGTTTAAATTTGCCACCGTGGGCGTGATCTACGCCGTACTGCTCGCTTTCGCGATCCTCGTCGTCTGGGAGCGCTTTAATCAGGCGGATAACGAAGTGGCCAGCGAAGCCGCTGCCGCGGCAACCGTGTTTCGCCTGGCGCAAGGACTGGACCCAGAGCATGCCGCCGCGGTCCGCAAGGCAACGACAGACTATTTAAAGGAGGCCGTCGTAAAGGACTGGCCGGCGATGAGCCAGGGGACATCGAGCCGCGAGGTCACAATTGCGTTGAGCGGAATTTACGACGCAGTTCTCAAGTTTCATCAGGTCGGCACTTTTGAGAGCCTGATCGTGGCCGAAATCCTGCGCAACGTCGATCGCATCAGCCAAATGCGGCGTCAACGGCTGGTGGCGGCAAGCGGCATCGTTCCCGGAATCATCTGGGCGGTGTTGTTCACCGGCGCGTTCGTCACCACCGGCTTTACCTTCTTTTTTGGCAACGCCAACTTGCGCGCGCAGATGGTGATGTCGGGCGCGCTGGCGCTCCTGATCTTCGCTGGGCTTTTGACTGTCGTTGCCATCGATCATCCGTTTGCAGGCACCGTGAAGGTCGGCCCGGAAGCATTGACCGCGGTGATCCAGGACTTCGGCGATAAGCCGCTTTGACGAGGCTGACGATGCCGATGCCTCAGTGAAGAATCTCCGCGTGCGCGGGGATGAACGGGCTGGAAGCATGTCACAAAGTGAGACGTGGATGGCCGGGACAAGCCCGGCCATAACAGCGGAGAGGCCGGTCACTGCGGTTGCATGCCCGACGCCTTCACGACCTCCTGCGCGGCCGCGCGATCGGCCTTGATCTGGGCAGCGAACTGCTCCGGCGTGTTGATCGCGGGCACCTGGCCGCGGCTGATCACATACTTGTCGACAGACTCCTTGTCGGCGAACACGCGCGTCACTTCGGCCGCAATCTTATCGATGACCGCT
>DAISKM010000622.1:0-2309 GCA_036820945.1 Pseudolabrys sp. | reverse complement strand
GTCAATGGGCGCACGGGCCGTGATTACGAAAAGGGCTGTGGGCAGTGCGAAGTAACACGAAGCGGTTGAGGGCAGCGGCTGAGTCGGGCCCCAGGGCCTCAAAACGCCCGGCAAGGTAGCCGGTAACAATTATGCCGAAAACGGGAAGAACGACATTTATGAGCGCGTCCATGGCGAGGTTCTCGAGGACACTCTGCCCACACCGTACATTGCTGGCCGGGGAAACGCGATCTGGTGGTCGGCGGACGCGGACTAGCGTGCCCACATGTCCGCTTTGGGTCAAAAGCGGACATTTGCCACTGCACCAGCCCATGTCCGCTTTACCCCGAAAGCGGACATTTGCAGTGCGTTTAGTTGCTTTGATCCATTTTCTGCCAAAGACGCAAACTTGCGCCAGTAGAAGACATCATAGCTTTGTGACATCGGCCAGTTTGATCTTCTTCGCGTGGGCGCGGACGGCCTTCGCCTGCTCATCCTCGCTTTCGCCGGCAAAATAGATAGTGGTCTTGCCATTGGCAACGTCGGTTCGGAGGACGATATGGCCACCGGCACCCACTGCCGCGGCAACCTCAGCCGCGCCCAGTTCGTCGCTTTTTTCTAACTTCCAATAGCGCTGTGTCGCCATAGTTCACCTCAGATTGTTGTTGGGCAACTGCGCGATCGCCCTTCGATCTCGATATATTCTGCTTGCGCCTGCGCGATGGAACCGGCGGGAAGACCGTTCCAAATGTAATACGTCGCTATGAGACCGGGTTCCAGGTAAGTGGAAGGGTACATCCAGGAGATACCTTCCGGTGGCGCGCGTAAATACAAAGTGGCGGTGCCACCACCACCGGGGAACGATACGCACAGTAAAATGCGACGGATCAGCACGATATTGCGGCCCTGGTTGCCGACGCTGAGAACCGCTCTTGATCCTGATTTGGCAACACTAACGACAAGCGTTTGGCTGCCCTGAAAATTTGTTTCGCAACTGTTGCAGGCCATCGCCACCTCCCGCGAGAGCGCGACATCAAAACTGTAACCAATGGTGTAGCGCGCCCAATGCAACATAGGCGGGCCAAGCAGAAGTCTTGCGTGACGCGGCTCACACTCAGTCAAAAATCTGGATTAGCCTGGTTTTCAATGTCCGCTTTGGGCCAAAAGCGGACATTGCGAAGGCGGTCACGCCCGTCCCGCTGACTTGGCAATGGTCGCAGCCGTCCGCTTCAAGGGCATCAGCCGCGTTTGCCGCCCGCTCGGCGGTTAACCCCAAAAGCGCCCGGTGCTGCCGATGGCAATGACGATGAGGCCGAGCGGCAGATTGATCATGATGATCTGGCGGATTCGATTGATGCGGACGGCGGCGGCCGGCCAGTCTTGCGCATCAACCGCGCGTTTGAATGCTAGCCACGGCCCATGGAACAGCCAGACGAACAGCGCAATCATCGCCCAGGCGAGCGCCTGCATCAGATTGATGTAGAGCGGAGCACCGGCGAAGCCGCCGAACGTCATGATCAGCATCCAATAGCCGCTGGCGAGCAGCAGCAGCACCGCGGCCCACACCCAGGGAAAGAATTTCTGGAAGAACGCCCGCCACAGCCGTAAGCGCTGCGGCGGTTCGAGCGCGCCGACCGCTGGGCGCAGGCACATATAAGCCGCGAACATTCCGCCGACCCAAACAACTGCGCTGAGGATGTGCAAAGACAGAAGAACGGCAAGTGTCGCCATTGCGTGCTCCTGGTTGGGACGACGACCATGGTCGCATGCCAGCTTGCGCGGCAATCGGCAAGTGACGTGCAGGTGGCTCAACCGATTTCCGATCGGTAATTACCGTGTGCGCCTCCTCCTGCCTAAGTTCCGGGACGGCGAAATCCGGCGCAGATACGCCTCTCCTGAGACAATCATGTCGGTCACATGTGATGGCCTAGGATCAGGGAGGAATGTATATGCGCCCGTGGTGGACATTGATGCGCTCGTGGCGTGGTTGAAAATCAAAAATCCGAAGGCGCCCGCTGCCACTCGCATCATTGATGGTACGCTCTAATTAAGCTTCCCCGAGTTTTAATTCCCGCCGGGGTCCGAATACAGGGCGCACCATGGATGACGCGGGTTGCTTGCGACCTGCAGGCAAGAGATGGCGATTTCAAGGCGCGATGAGGACTTATTATCTCACCCCTAAGATGAGCAAGATTATGATGATGACGCCCACAACGAACGCCCAATTGGGAATTTGAGTGCCCGCTAGTGATGTTTTCTGGCTGAACCATCCCATGACTTTCCTCGCCCAGATAGGTCGCCTTGGTTGGCGGCCTCTAAGCATATTCGAC
>DAISKM010000621.1:0-2319 GCA_036820945.1 Pseudolabrys sp. | reverse complement strand
CACCGGCGCACTCGTTGGATCTTCAGGCGCGATCCTGTCCTACGTCATGTGCAAGGGCATGAATCGCTCTTTCATCTCGGTCATTCTCGGCGGGTTTGGCGGCGAGACGGCGGGACCGAGTGGCGGTGCCGAGCAGCGGCCGGTGAAGCTCGGCTCAGCCGAGGATGCCGCCTATATTCTGAAGAACTCGTCCAAGGTGATTATTGTCCCCGGCTACGGCATGGCGGTGGCGCAGGCGCAACATGCGTTGCGCGAGATGGCTGACAAGCTGAAGAAAGAAGGCGTTGAAGTGAAATACGCCATTCATCCGGTGGCGGGACGGATGCCCGGGCACATGAATGTGCTGCTGGCGGAAGCCAACGTTCCTTACGACGAAGTGTTTGAACTCGAGGATATCAATTCTGAATTCGCGCAGGCCGATGTTGCGTTCGTGATCGGTGCCAACGACGTCACCAATCCAGCGGCGGAGGACGATAAAACCTCTCCGATCTACGGTATGCCCGTACTGCAGGTGTGGAAAGCCGGCACGGTGATGTTCATCAAGCGCTCGCTCGCATCGGGCTATGCTGGAATCGACAATCCATTGTTCTATCGCGACAACACGATGATGCTACTCGGCGATGCGAAGAAAATGACCGAAAGCATCGTGAAAGCAATGTGATCGGCGCGCGACGCACGTCCAACTGATTCAAATTTGAAAATTAATGCGGCCCTCCCGTTAACTGCGGAAGGAATCGTTTGGAGGATTGTGCACTATTGCGTATAGCGCGCATCACCGATGAATGTCATATGCGCCTCACAAAAAAATTGGCAAAGATTGTGTGAGGCGTGACCATGACCGAAGACAGAGAGCAGCAGGACTGCGAGATCATCCAGTTTAGCCGCAGACCGGTTCCGCCACGTGCCTGCGTGGTCGAAGACAGAATTCACGTGCGGTTGTTTCTGGCCGATATGCTCGACGAGATGGGCTTCATCGCGCGCGAAGCCGACACTGCCGATATCAGGGCAACGCTCCGAGACTTTCGGCCGGATGTGATCGTACTGGGGCCGCTCGGCGCCGGGCTTGAAGTCCAGGCAGTGCTGCGCTCCCTGCAGGCGCAGGCTTATGGCGGCGCGGTGATGCTGTTCGGTGGCCGCAGTTCCGGTGCCCTGATCGGCAGCCATCAATTCGGCGAGCAGGCCGGATTGATGATGTTGCCGCCGCTTGGCACGCCATTTCGTGCCCGCGACCTCGATGCCAATCTCGATCGCTTTTTGCCGGTTCAGCAGCCGCCACCGCTTCCGGTCGATGTCGACGAGGCGCTGTGCAACGGCTGGCTGGAGCTGTGGTACCAGTCCAAGATCGATGTGCAATCGCTGGTGCCCCGCGGAGCCGACGCGCTCGTTCGCGTGCGTCATCCCACATGGGGTGTGGTCGCACCGGCGTATTACATACCGGCAGGCGACGATCCTTATCTGCATGCGCTGTCTCGCTTTGTGATTGCGCGCGCGCTTGCCGATTCCGCTCAATTTGCTGCTGCGAACAATCCGGTTCGAATCTCCATCCCCTTGCCGCTGCTTGTGCTGGAGGATTTGCAGTTCATTGACCGGATGCTGGAGAAACTTCCGGAAAAAGCCCAGCTCAATGGATTGTTGATTGCGGTCGATTGTGTCGATCTGGTTAACGACTACGACCTCGTTCGGCACATCGGCTCTCAACTCGCACTGCGCAATATTGGAATGGCCCTCAATGAGGTCGACGCGCAGGGCGCTGCGCTTGCCGGCCGCCGTGACCTGCCCGTCGTGGAAATGAAGGTCGGTCGCAAGTTCATTCGCGGTTGCGGCGATGACCGGATCAAGCAGGCACGCTGTGCCGAAATTGTCGCGATCGCGCGCGAATCTGGCGCCAGGTCGGTGGCCGAAGGCGTGGACCGGCAATCGGACTTTCTCGCCGTCCGCGATCTCGGCTTTGATATGCTCCAAGGCAACATGTTTGCGAAGCCGATGGCGCCTCGCAAGTTCGAGTGCACCATGCTCGCCCGGCACTACGCTGCGGTGGCGTAGGCGGTCAGCTCACGCTTGAACCAGGGATTGCTATTTGCTCCACGGGAAGAGAACCGTCGGAAAGTCGGCGGCGTAGCGGCGCTCTTTCCGTTCCTCCGGCAGGGTCGGGGGTAAAGCCGACGCCGGCTCAACGACTTTGCGATAAAGATGCCAGGTCGCATGGCCGAGCAATGGCATCACCACGGTGAGCCCGAAAAACAGCGGCAGCGAGCCGATCACCAGCAGCGCCGCAACGATCAAACCCCAAACCATCATGGTGAAGGGATTGCGGGCGAC
>DAISKM010000620.1:0-2334 GCA_036820945.1 Pseudolabrys sp. | reverse complement strand
TTGCGGGCACTTTAGGAATGCCCTGGTGGCGCTTCCTGCTGTTCAATGCAATCGGAGCGGCGCTGTGGGTTGGAGCGTGGGTCTTTATCGCCAACTATTTTTCCGGGCACACCGCTCGTTTGGCCCATAACACTCAAGCGGTTGTCGCTATCGCCGGCATAGGTCTCATAATCCTTCTGGTCGGCCTGTTCGTTCGGCACCTTCGCCGCGATAGTTGGTAACGACGGTTGCGACTTTAAGGCCAGCTTATGTCCGCTTTCGGAGGTAAGGCGGACATCGCGATTAAAGTCCGAAAATATCTGCTTATGACCCAAAGCAGACATTATGGAGTAAGCTTCCACGCATGCGCGCTTTGCTCCTGCTCTTATTGGTCTTGCTTGCTGGCCCGGTGAAGGCGGCCGACCCGGTGCTGGCGCCCAGCGGCACGCTGCGCGCCGGCTATATCGTCACGAACGTGGCGCAGGCGCGCCTCGACACTGCGACCGGTAATGTTTCCGGTGTTATTGCTGATATCGCCCGCGAGCTAGCTCGTCGGGCCGACGTGCCAGTGATGATCATGCCGCTGCCTACGGCGGCCGCCGTAATCGAGGCAGTCCGAAGCGGAGTCGCCGACATTGGCTTCGTCGCACCGAACCCGCAGCGCACGGGGCTCGTGCTCTATTCGCAGACCTATATGCTCGTGCAGCAAAGTGCGCTCGTTCGTGCGGACTCCCCGCTGCGTTTGGTCAACGAACTCGACCGCCCCGGCCAAGTGATTGGCATCAACACCGACGACAGCGTTGGGGTTTGGTTGCAACAGCATTTGACCGCCGCTCGAGTACGCGCCACCCCCGACTACACGCTGCGCGATGCCGTCCAGTGGCTCAAAAACGGAGAGGTGATAGCTTTTGCTGGTGGCAGGCAACGGCTCGCCAGCGCCACGCGCGATGTTTCCGGGCTACGAATGCTCGACGACAACTTTTACGGGGTGCCACAGGCTGTCGCCATACCGCTCGATCGCCCGGACCGCCTTCGGTTGATCAACGCTGCACTCGTTGAGATGCGTTCGACCGGCTTTCTGGCAGACTCTGTCGCACGCAGCGGCATTGAGGGGCTTTCGGTGGCCCCGGCCGATCGTTGAAGACAGGGTTAATCTCCCAAAGCGCGGACCTGCGCAAAATTGACGGCGAATTTACAGGGCGTGCCCGACCATTTGACTATGGTTTACAGGGACTACCGCGTTCGTCGGGGCAGCAATGAGGCGCCGCGATTTTATCAAAGCTGTTGTCGGTTCGGCGGCCGTGTGGCCACTCACGGCGCGAGCGCAACAGACAGACAAGGCTTGGCGAATAGGATTTATCGCCCACGGACATGAAAGCTTTTACGACGCATTGTTCGAGGGGCTCCGGGGATACGGGTACGAGGAAGGCCGCAACCTGATCGTTGAGCGCCGGTATGCACAAGGTCAGGCTGAGCGTTTCAAGGAGTTTGCGGCTGAGATGGTTCGATTGAATGTCGACGTCGTTGTTGTGGTTACGACGCCCGCAGCACTTGCCGTCATGAACGCCAGCAAGACCATTCCGATCGTGCATCCGAACGCTATTGATCCGCTGAACACCGGGCTGATTGCTAGCCTCGCGCACCCCGGTGGGAATGTCACCGGCGGCGCACAGTTGACTGCCGAGGTCAGCGCAAAACGCCTGGAAATCCTGAAGAGAGTGGTGCCGGGGCTGTCGCGCGCGGCGGCGCTGTGGAATCCGGGCAATCCGGCGATCGTGTTTGCCTGGAAAGAAACGCAAAATGCGGCGGCCGCGCTGGGAATAGCGCTTCAATCGCACGAGGTGCGAGGACTAAAGGATTTTGCGTCCGCTTTTGCAAAAATCACCGAAGAGCACCCCGACGCGCTTCTCGTTTTGCAGGACGCGGTGACGATGCAGCAGCGAAACGAGATCATCGATTTCGCGATAAAGAGGCGGTTGCCGAGCATGTTTCAGGAGAAAGGGTGGGCACTGGCGGGTGGTCTGATGTCCTACGGCGAGAACCTTCCCTCCATGTATCGTCGTGCCGCATACTTCGTGGACAAGATTTTCAAAGGCGCAAAGCCCGACGATCTGCCTGTGGAACAAGCGACGAAGTTCGACCTGGTCGTCAACCTTAGCACCGCGAGGAAAATCGGGTTGACGATCCCGGATTCGATCCTTGGCCTCGCCGACGACGTGATTGAATAAAGGTTGCGATGTCCGCTATTGGCCCAAAGCGGACATCTATGTTTGCACCGCACATGTCCGCTTTCGGGGGTAAAGCGGACATGACGTTTTGCAGTGCAAATGTCTGCTTTTGACCAGAGCCTTATCA
>DAISKM010000619.1:0-2341 GCA_036820945.1 Pseudolabrys sp. | reverse complement strand
GAGAGCATTTTTACGCGAGATAAACCCGGCACAACGGATCCCGCTGTCGGCAAAGTCCTGGCCGATGTCGAATTGCAATTCGGCGATCAGATACCAACAGGCACTTATCTCGACATGACAGCCAATCTTCCGGTTGTCGACCCGAAAAAAGTGCGGGCGCCCGTGCTGTTGGTGCGGGGCGAGTACGACGGCATTGCGACGGTGGAAGATCTGTTCGACTTCTACCAGCAGCTCCCGCATGGCGACAAACAGCTGGTGATCCTGCCGAACACCGCGCATTCGGTCGCGGTCGCCATCAACCGTCACCTGTTTTGGCACGCCGTGCGCAGCTTCCTCGACATGCCGGCGCCGGCGGCGATCTGACCCGACATACGGACCTATAGCTTCGCGGCGAAAAATTCGCGCAAGGCGGCTGTGGTCTCGGTCGGCGCTTCGTCGGATAAGTAATGGCCGGAGGGCACGGTTTTCGCATCGACGATGTTCGACGCGTAGGCCTTCCATATTTCGGCTGGCCCGGGCCTGCTGTGTCGCCCGACGCCGCCGGTCGCGCCCCATAGCAAAAGAACGGGACACTCGATCTTCCGCCCCGCGTCGAAGTCTTTGGCGTCCATCTCGAGGTCGATGCCGGCAGCTGCGCGATAGTCCTCGCAGATCGCGTGGACGGTTGCGGGATTGCGGAAGCATCGCTTGTATTCCGCCAATGCTTCCGGATCGAAAAAGCTCAACCCCTGCTTCGTTTTTGCCAGCTTCTTTTCGATGAACCAGTCGGGATCGGCGCCCATCATCCGTTCTGGCAAATCGTATGGCTGGATATTGAAGAACCAATGCCAGGAGAACGTCGCCCACTGCTGGTTGATATGATTGTAGAGATGATGCTGCGGAATAATGTCGAGGATTGCCGCGCGCAGGACCTTTTCCGGATGATCCAGGCACATTCGATGCAGAACGCGGGCGCCACGGTCGTGGCCGGCGGCGTAGAACCGATCGAAGCCAAGTGATGCCATCACCTCGATCTGGTCCTGCGCCATCGCGCGGAATGAGTAGCCGGAATGGTCCTCGCCACCCGGCGGCTTTTCGGAATCGCCATACCCGCGCAAATCAGTCGCCACAACGGTGAACTCGCGGGCCAGCGTGGGCGCGACCTTGTGCCAGTTCAAATGGTTGAAAGGGTTGCCGTGCATCAGCAGGACCGGTGGTCCCTTGCCACCGGTCACGGCAACGATACGGGCGCCGCTGGTCTTGATCTCGGATCGCGTGAAACCTTCGAGCAGCATGTCTGGACGTGGCCCTGTTTTGATCTCGTGAGCCGCCCTTTGTGCCGGGCATCCACGTCTTCTGCCAGCACAAATTCCTGAATGCCGCAAGAGAATGCCAATCGAGCCGAAAGCGAAGCCCCGACTTCGCTGCCGAAGCCGGGGCTGCTTTCCTGTCCGTCGACTACTCTCAGCCGCAAACTGTAATGCGGCGAACGCGAGGGCCAAACGGCGTATAGACGACTTTCTTCACGACGTAGCATTCCGACGCAATGACGGTTGTCGGCGCAACGATGCCGACAGCGAAGCCGCCGCGCCAGTGACCATGGCCATGATGGCCGTGATGGCCGTGCATGTGCGCGGAAGCTGAGGTCGGGATCAGAGCGGCAGCGCCGATCGCAATGGTGGATCCGAGGGTGAGGGCGAGCTTGCGGAACATGGCGGGTTCTCCTCTGAGGGCACGGGATGTGCGTCCTGAACATGGGTCGCCGACTTCCGGCGAAAGGTTCAAAAGGTGCCGCCCGATATCCGGAGCGAGGTTTTCCAGCGCTAATACGCACAAAATGCAGGTTTCGCCGGCTTTTGCTTGCCCATCTGCGCCCGAAAAGGGGAAACTGCCGCCGTTTGGGGGCCGGCAAGTCATTCAAATTTTTCTTTGTTGGGCTTGAACCTCGGCGCCCTCGGAAGCGACCAACGTGCGAGCCGATTGTTCTGCGATGCAAACGACGTCGGACGAAGTTCTGATCTCGCGAATCGCGGCTGGCGACCGGCTCGCCATGCAGGTGCTGTATGCGCGGCACCATGTTCGCGTGTATCGATTCGTGCTCAGGCTGGTGCGTAACGAAGCGACGGCGGAAGACCTGATCAGCGAGGTGTTCCTCGACATCTGGCGACAGGCCGGAAAGTTCGAGGGCCGGTCAGCCGCCTCGACGTGGATGTTGAGTATTGCGCGGTTCAAGGCGCTGTCGACGCTGCGACGCCGGCCGGAAGACGAACTCGATGACGAAACCGCGGAGCGGATCGAGGATCATGCTGACGATCCTGAAACGACTCTGGCGAAGAAAGAAAAGGGGTCGCTCTTGCTGCAA
>DAISKM010000618.1:0-2379 GCA_036820945.1 Pseudolabrys sp. | reverse complement strand
GTGCAGCTCCCGATGTACAACGAGGACACGGTGGCGGAGCGGATCATCCGCGCCTCCTGCCACATTGACTACCCGCTCGACAAGCTCGAGATTCAGGTTTTGGATGATTCGACAGATCACTCCGCCGAGATCGCCCGCAAACAGGGCGAACAGATCAATCGCCTGACGCTTGTGTCCCTGATCTTCCTGCCCGTCACCGCGCTCACCGGCTTTTTCGGGATGAACTTCAACTGGCTGATCGCGTCGATCGCGAGCGGCGAAGCCTTCTTCATCCTCGGCGTGCTGCTGCCTCTTCTCTGCGTCGTCCTCACCATCGCCTGGCTCTGGCACCGCGACATCATCCGTTTCCGTCTGTGACCGCAAGGCGAGCCAGCTTGCGTCAACCGCGACTTGCCCGATGGGAGAAATGGAATTTGACCACTTGGGAAATCTGCAAAAGTTTTGCGACTGGGTCGTATCGGTGGTGTGATCCCCGCCCGGCGCGCGAGGTCTTGAACTGTGCCGGCGTGATATCAACCATCCCAGACTAATCACCGCCGCACAGCCGGCTTCACACACGATGGGTCGGACCATGTTGAACTTTTCGGCTGACTTTGCCGGTGCGGCTCGCAGGCTGTTACCGATACTCGATTGGATTCCCACCTATCGACGCGAATGGCTGTTGCCCGACGTCCTTGCCGGCGTCGCGCTCTGGGCGGTCATGGTGCCCGAAGGCATGGCTTACGCCGGTATTGTCGGTGTGCCGCCAATCATGGGCCTCTACACAATAGTCCCGGCGTTACTCGCCTACGCGTTGCTTGGTACGTCGCGGCAGCTCGTCGTTGGACCGGACACCGCTACGGGTCTGATCTCCGCGCTAACTGTTGGCGCCATCGCAACTCAAGGTACTGCGGAATTTAATACGCTCACCTCCACCCTCGCTGTCATGATCGGCATTTTTTTCCTTTCGTTTGGAGTCATGCGCATGGGGTGGGTAGCTAGCTTTATCCCTGCATCTGTTATGCGCGGTTTCATCGAAGGCCTGGTCTACGTGACAATCATCGGCCAAGTGCCGCATCTCCTTGGCATCAGCGGGGCGTCGGGTAATTTTTTCACAAAGCTCTGGCATATCTTGCAGCATCTGTCGGACGTTTCGCTGGCACCGGCATTGACCGGTATTCTCTGCCTCATAGCGATGCTGCTGTTTCGTTATCTGGTGCCTGGCATACCGGCGGCGCTCGTTGTCCTCGCCGGGGCTACAATCTTGATCGGCCTGCTTGGCGGAGAGGCAACCGGGGTACACGTGGCCGGCCACATCCCGTCCGGGTTACCCCACCTCACACCGCCGAACCTTGATCCCGCCATATGGTATGAGCTAGCGCCCGGTGCGCTCGCCATTGTGTTGGTCGGTTATGCGGAGGCACTCGGCGCTGCAAAGGCCGCTGCTATTCAGAGCGGTGGCGACATCAATCCGAACCAGGAACTGGTCGCACACGGACCGGCAAATATCCTCAGCGGCCTTTTCGGCGGATTCCTAGTTGTGGGCAGTCTATCGAAGACATCGGTCGCCATGGCCGCAGGCGCCCGCACTCAGGTCGCCAATCTTGTCGCGGCAATATTTTGTCTTTTTACGCTCATTTGGCTGACACCCCTGTTCCGAAATATGCCGCAGCCGGCGCTCGCCGCCATCGTCATTGCAGCAATGTTGCATCTCACCAAGCCCAAATATTTGCAGGATTTGTTCGCCCGAAGTTCCTTATCGTTTGCCAACGCTATGATTGTCATCGCTGCAGAGCTGACGTTGGGCGTGCTGCATGGCATTGCCTTGGGCGTCGTGCTGGCGCTGCTGAACTTGATTTATCGGACTAGCCACCCGCACGGAGCTGTACTCGGCCAACTGCCTGAAACCGAGGCCTATCGTAGTGTTCAACGCCACCCCGAGGTAATTACTTTTCCCGGCTTGCTGATCTGGCGAATAGGTGGTGACCTCTTCTTTGCGAGCATCGGCCACGTGAGGGAGGCATTACAAGCCTCACTAGATGCACGAGCAGAGGTGAAGCGGGTGCTTCTAGACTTTGGTGCGGTGAATTTCATCGATGTTACTGCAAGCGACGAGCTGTTAAGCCTCATCAAGCAGCTAAAAAACCAAGGCATCACGGTCGCCTTTGCACGGGTGCGCGACGTCGTCCGAGACGATATGCGCCTCGCGGGGATAGAGGCTATAGTTGGCGCGAACAGCTTCCATGAGCGAATAACGGACGGTGTGACTGCTTGGCAGCGGTCTAGAACGCCCATCTCGGATCGGTCGGCTCGAGCATCGCTGTGACCGCTCAGTTCCGTTTCGGCCGATGTCTGCTTTGGGCCAAAAGCGGACATCGCGTCGGGACGTGCAACTAATAT
>DAISKM010000617.1:0-2386 GCA_036820945.1 Pseudolabrys sp. | reverse complement strand
GTGCGCGCGCCGTACGGCCGTCGAGACCGCGCGCACGGCGTCCTGCTGGCCGATGACGCGCTTAGCCAGCTCGTCTTCCATGCGCAGGAGTTTTTCCTTTTCGCCCTCGAGCATCCTGTCGACGGGCACGCCGGTCCAGCGCGACACAACTTGCGCAACGTGATCGGCAGTGACGGTCTCCTCCACCATCGCGCCTTTGCCGTCGGAGGCTTCGATCGCGCTCAGTTTCTTCTCGAGTTCCGGAATGCGGCCATAGGCCAATTCGCCGGCGCGCTGAAATTCACCACGACGTTGTGCGTTGGCGAGCTCGGCGCGCAGTTGGTCAAGTTCGGTCTTAAGCTTCTGCGCGTCTGAGAGTTTCTCTTTTTCCGATTTCCAGCGGCCGGTAAGATCGGCCGAGCGCTTTTCCAGTTCTTTCAGCTCATTTTCGAGGCGCTTGAGACGATCCTTTGAACCGGGATCGGACTCTTTCTTCAGCGCCTCCTGTTCGATCTTCAACCGCACGATTTCACGGTCGATCGAATCCAGCTCTTCGGGCTTGGAGTCGACCTGCATCTTCAGCCTTGCGGCAGCTTCATCGATCAGGTCGATAGCCTTGTCGGGCAGAAAACGATCGGTGATGTAGCGATGCGACAGCGTGGCGGCAGCGACGATTGCGGAATCCGCAATGCGCACCCCGTGATGCTGTTCGTACTTATCCTTCAGGCCGCGAAGGATCGAAATTGTGTCTTCGACGCTTGGCTCGGACACATAGACCGGCTGGAAGCGACGAGCCAGAGCAGCGTCTTTTTCGACGTGCTTCTTGTACTCGTCGAGCGTGGTCGCGCCGATACAGTGCAATTCGCCTCGCGCCAGCGCCGGCTTGAGCAGATTAGAAGCATCCATGGCGCCGTCGGCCTTGCCCGCGCCGACAAGCGTGTGCATTTCATCGATGAAGAGAATGATTCCGCCGTCGGAGGATGTAACCTCCTGCAACACGGCCTTTAACCTCTCCTCGAATTCACCGCGGTATTTCGCGCCGGCGATCATGGCTCCGAGATCGAGCGCGAGCAGGCGTTTGTCCTGAAGACTTTCGGGCACGTCACCATTGACGATGCGCAACGCCAACCCTTCGACGATGGCTGTCTTGCCGACGCCCGGTTCGCCGATCAGGACTGGATTATTCTTGGTCCGACGCGACAGCACCTGAATCGTGCGGCGAATTTCCTCGTCGCGGCCGATAACTGGATCCAGTTTGCCCTCGCGGGCCGCTTGCGTAAGATCGCGCGCGTATTTTTTCAACGCGTCATAGGCATTTTCCGCAGTGGGAGAATCGGCGGTACGGCCTTTGCGCAGGGCGTTGATGGCTGCGTTGAGGTTCTGCGGCGTCACGCCGGCTTGCGAAAGGATTTTTCCGGCCTCGCTGTCCTTTTCCAGCGCGAGCGCAAGCAATAGCCGCTCGGCAGTGACGAAACTGTCACCGGCCTTCTCGCCGGCCTTTTCCGCCGCGTCAAAGACCCGCGCCAGCGCCGGATCCAGATAAATCTGACCTGCGCCGCCGCCGCTGACCTTCGACCGCTTGGCAAGCGACGCTTCTACGGCCCGCAGCGCCTGGCGCGAATTGCCGCCTGAACGGTCGATGAGACCGGCGGCGAGTCCTTCCGGGTCATCGAGCAGGACCTTGAGCAGGTGTTCGGGCGCGAATTGCTGGTGGCCTTCGCGCAAGGCCAAAGACTGGGCGGATTGTACAAACCCGCGTGCGCGATCGGTAAATTTCTCGAAATTCATATTTAAATCCCCTCGGCCCATGACGGCGCCGGTAATCCGGGCCCCCGGAGGCGACCCGTTCCAGCGTTATGTGGGAGCATTTATCGTAGTTTGAAGAGCCGGTTTGCTTGATGTAGGTCAACGTCAATGCCCCGCAGAGCGGCCTTTAAAGCGATCGAAAATCAATGACATCGGCGCCCGCTTCAATCCGCGCCATATACCGTTATCCGGTGAAAGGGCTCTCGCCGCAGGCCCTCGAGCGCACGCGGTTGTCTGTGGGCCAGACGGTCCCCGCCGACCGTCTCTATGCCATCGAAAATGGCCCCTGCGGCTTCGATCCCCAAGCGCCGGCCTATTTCCCCAAGCAACGTTTTCTGATGCTGATGCGCAACGACCGTCTTGCCGCCCTGCGCACGGATTTTGAGGAGGACAGCCACACGCTGATTATCCGGTCAGAAAACCGCGAGGCGGCGCGCGGGGATTTACGCACCAAAGAAGGCCGGTTGGCCATCGAGGCGTTCTTCCGTCGCTTCATGCCGAAAGAATTGCACGGACCGCCAAAGGTGCTTTTCGGAAAGGGCGGCCACAGTTTCTCGGATGTTGCCAGGAAGGTAGTGTCCATCATTAATCTTGCCTCGGT
>DAISKM010000616.1:0-2406 GCA_036820945.1 Pseudolabrys sp. | reverse complement strand
GGCATGCCCTGCGTGCCACTATCGGCATTTGCGCAATCGGCGACGACAACGCCGCCCCACGTCCCGCTGCAGAAGACAATTGGTCAGGCCAAAACAGAAGTCGTCCCTTCTCTCATAGTCTTCAATGCGCGGGGAGCCAGCCTACAGGGCGGCAAGCTGGTTTTGAACGGCATTACTCCGAACTCGATCATCTTTGCCGACCGGCCCGTGCGCGCCGCTGGCCATGATACGACGGCTCACATCGTAGAGGATTGGGACAAGGGCAGCGACAACTTCGGCAAGGACCCGCCGAACGCGACTGTGTCAGCATTTATCAAAGAAGGTTCGGGCGTGAAGGATGCCGTTGTGGTGCTGAAGTCACCCAAGCTTGAGGGCGACAAGCTCACATTTGATGTCGACGTCCTCGAAGGCGATCTTACCGGAGCCGATGGCGCAGCCGCAGTGTTTATCGACATTATCGGGCGGCCCCTTACGCCGCTTTCGTTCGCTGGCGTCGCGCGGCGCACAGCATATCGTGGCGCAGTATATGCAGGCGCCGCCGGAGCAGCCGCGGCGGCCTACGGCGCCTATGCTTATCGTCCCTACGGTTATCCACCGCCGGCCTGCGGTTACTACCCATACCCGCCCTGTTACTGAAGGATTTGAGCAGCAAATCGCGCGAGCACTCGCACCAAAATAATCAGGAGATCAATCGTCATGAACGTCATACGTATCGCTGCAACCGTGCTGGCTGCACTGATCTTTTCTGCGACGGCGTCTGCGCAAACTCCCAAGACTTGGACGCAGGTGGGCATGCTTACATGCAAGCTCAACCCGAGCATTGGCTTCATCATAGCTGGCCATCAGACGATGGAATGCCGTTACGTCCCCAGCGAAGGTGGTCCGCCGCAAGCTTATGAGGGCGCGCTCAATACTGTGGGTATCGACATCGGTATCAGTGCTGGCGGAGTGCTTGGTTGGGCGGTCCTTGCACCGACCGGTGGCATACCAGCAGGTGCGCTGGCGGGCGAATACGTCGGCGCATCTGGAGATCTTGGCATTGGTATCGGTGCGGGCGCTAACGTCTTGATTGGCGGGTCAGCCCGCACCTTCGCGTTACAACCGATCTCACTCGAAGGCTCAATCGCAGTCAACGTTGCTCTTGGCGTTTCCGGGCTCAAGTTGCGCCCAGTGCTTTGACAAAGGGGAACTGATCAAGGCGGTGCACAAAAGCTCGTCGCTATCGCATGGAGCATTTATAACAGTGGTGACGCACTTGCGATCAATCAAATTCCAACTGCGGAATTCGCCATAGCGAAGGCTTATGCGATGAATGCCCGAATGTCCGCTTTTGGCCCAAAGCGGACATTGGGTAGCTTTCACTGTTTATCAGATGCATTGGATGACTGAGGTACCGATAGATACCATTCGCGCCGACCCAACGCGCATGGCGCAGGGAATTATGACGGGAATTGGTTTTCTCGGTGCTGGTGTAATTTTCAAAGAAGGCCTGACGGTCCGGGGCCTGACAACCGCTGCTTCAATTTGGATAACAGCCGCAATCGGCATCCTCGTGGGCATCGGTTTTTGGTACCCCGCAATTCTTGGAGCCGTGGGAGTTCTGCTGGTCTTAGCAATCTTCCGATTGATCGAAAGGAGGCTGCCTAGCGAATTTTATGCACATCATATGCTGCGTTTCGCCCGAGACCGTGTAATGGGCGAGGCAGAGGTGCAAAAAATGATCCGCGCGCATGGCTTCACGGTTGCCAATCTGTCCTCTCGGCTAACCGAAGGCGGTCAGCAATTTGAATACCGAATGACGATCAAAAGCCGCGACCGCAAAAATGCAGAGAAACTCTCAAAACACCTTCGCAGCTTGCCTGAGGTCGTTGAATTTCGGATTGCGCCAACCGGCGACTGACGCCCTCGCAATTCATTGACAAAGCTCGCACCTTATCGACAATCGTCTGCAAGAAAATATTCCACCGGAGGAGGCCATGTTGCAACACTGTGGTCGGTTCGTTGCGGTCACGTCGAGTGCCCTTCTATCACTTTGCGCATCGGCACCGGCGCAGAGCACCGGCGCACCAGGCGGGAAGGCGCCTCCGAAGCTAGTGTTATTTATGGTGGTCGACGGCTTCCCCCAGGACCAGTTGGTCAAGTATTACGATCTCTACGGCGATCGCGGCTTAAAACTCTTCCTCGATAAAGGTGGCTGGTACGGCAATAACCATTACAGCCACGCGACCACTTATACCAGTGTCGGCCACGCCACGCTTCTGTCATGCGCACACCCATACAAGCATGGTGTCGTGGGCAACGATTGGATCGACAAGAGAACCGGCAAACGTCTCTATTCCACCGAGGACGCGAGGTTCAAATATCTCGACGAGGAGACTCCCGAGCACTCCGGCACGTCTCCGTTCA
>DAISKM010000615.1:1860-2419 GCA_036820945.1 Pseudolabrys sp. | reverse complement strand
AACGCGCCACTCACTGACGCAACGACGACCGCACCCCGACCCGCCGCGGTGCGGCCAAGCGCTGCGGTTGCCGCCGCCGAAACAGCTACTCCGAAAGCCTCAGCACCGGTCGCTGGAATACCCAGCTCCGATTTTATGGTCGACGTCATCAAGTCGTTGGAAATTGAATATGTGCCAAGCAATCCCGCGCAGAGCTTCCGCGGCTTGCACGAATCCCTGATCGACTACGGCGGCAACAAGAAGCCGGAATTTCTCACCTGCACGCACGAAGAATCCTCTGTGGCGATGGCGCATGGCTACTTCAAAATTGCGGGCAAGCCGCTGCTGGTGCTGTGCCATGGCACAGTTGGTCTGCAGCATGCGGCAATGGCGATCTACAACGCCTGGTGCGATCGCGTTCCAGTCATTGTTATTGGCGGTACTGATCTCGATGCGGCGAAACGTCCGCCCGGCGTGCCCACTTTTCACTCGGCGCAGGACATCAACGCGCTGGTACGCGATTTCACCAAATGGGACGATCAGCCGGTTTCATTGCCGCATTTCGCGCAATCATTTGTAC
>DAISKM010000615.1:0-1850 GCA_036820945.1 Pseudolabrys sp. | reverse complement strand
ACACTGCACGATCGCGCGGGCCTGAAAATTCCGCGTTACGTGCCAACCGCCCCGCCGCAAGGCGACATGAATGCGGTGCGCGAAGCGGCGCGTGTGCTGGTGGATGCCGAGCGCCCCGTAATTGTTGCCGACAAATACGCGCGCACGGCGGAGGGCGTGAAACTGCTGGTTCAGCTTGCCGAAGCGTTGCAGGCGCCGGTCATCGACCAAAAGGGCCGGATGAATTTTCCCAATACCCACCACCTGTTCCAGAACGCGCGCGGGCAGGCCCTGATCAGAGAAGCTGACGTCATTCTCGGGCTTGAACTGTCCGATTATTGGGCGACAGTGAATGCCTATATCGACAATGGCGACAACGACGGCGTTGGCTTGCAGGAATCTCATATCAAGCCGAGTGCCAGGCTCATCAGCATCAGTTCGATCGCGCTCAATACCAAGTCGAACTACCAGGACTTCCAGCGCTTCCAAGTCGTCGACATCGACATGGCGGGCGATGCGGAAGCGACGCTGCCGGCTCTGATTGATGCGGTGAAGCAGGCATTGCCGACAAACCGCGCGGCGAGCATCGAGGCGCGCGGCGCGTCAATGAAAAAGGCCTGGGCCGAGGCGCGCGATCGCACGCGAGAGGCTGCTTCCTACGCGTGGGACGCCAGCCCAGTCAGCACCGCGCGCCTGGCCATGGAGGTCTACGCGCAAATCAAGGATCTCGACTGGTCCTCGGTGGGCGGCGACAGGCAACTTTCGTCATGGCCAACCCGGCTGTGGCCAATGGACAAGCACTATCATCACATCGGTGGTCCGGGCGGTTACGGCATCGGTTACAACGCGCCGGCTGCAGTCGGCGCTGCCCTCGCCAATCGCGCGCAGGGCCGCTTTTCGATCAATTTCCAGCCCGACGGCGACATGATGTTTGGCCCGGGCGTGCTTTGGACCGCCGTCAAACATCAGATTCCGCTGCTTTCAGTGATGCACAACAATCGCGCCTATCATCAGGAGTCGATGCATGTGCAGCGTATGTCCAGCCGTCGGAATCGCGTGGCCAGTCTTGGCAAGGACATCGCGCCGATTGGCACGCGGCTCGAAAATCCGACGATCGATTATGCAAAATTAGCAAGCTCCATGGGTCTGTGGTCGGCAGGTCCAATCACCGATCCAGGCGAACTTGCGCCGGTGCTCAAGAAAGCGGTGCAGGTAGTCAAGGCCGGCGAACCTGCGTTGGTCGACGTCGTGACTCAACCGCGATGAAAGACAAGGTCAAACTGCTCTTGGTGGCATGCGCATCGGCGACGCTGGTCGCCCTGACCGCGCAGAGGTCTGCGTTGGCAGCGTCGGCCGAGCGGGGAAAGGCAGCATACATTCAGAATGGATGCTGGCAGTGTCACGGCACGGTTGGGCAGGGGTCGATCATGACCAGCGGGGGCAAGCGCATTGCACCCGACCCGATGCCATGGGAAGCGTTTTCAAGCTTTGTGCGCTCAACAAACCGGACCATGCCGCCCTACAGCGAGGCGATTCTTTCCGACGGCGACCTCGCCGATATCTACGCCTATCTGCAGTTGATCCCAAAACCGCCGGACGCGAACAGCCTGCCGCTTCTCAAGCCGTAGCAATCGTGCCCGTGCTCGTTACGCGGGCGAGGCGGGTGATCGCTTCGATCATGGCACCCGGGTCCGCCTGGCCTTTGCCCGCGATATCGTGTGCGCTGCCGTGCGCCACAGATGAAAACAAGATCGGCGAGCCTATCGAAAGCCCCGCAGTGCGATTGAATGCCTGCAGCTTCGCCGCGATGTGCCCCTGGTCGTGCAGCATGACGATGAAGGCATCGGCGCCTTTTTTTCGGAACATGGTGT
>DAISKM010000614.1:0-2440 GCA_036820945.1 Pseudolabrys sp. | reverse complement strand
GGATATAGGGGCCCTTCCCGGAGCGGCACCATTGAGCGGCCTTTTCGCCAGCCGCATTCACTGCGCGCACATCCATACCGTCTACCTGATCACCGGGAATGTTGAAGGACAAGCCGCGACGGGACAGGTTCACTTCCGCAGACGATCGCGTGATCGCCGTCCCCATGGCGTAACGATTATTTTCAATCACGTAGATGACGGGCAGCTTCCACAGCGAAGCCATATTGAAGCTCTCGTAGACCTGACCCTGGTTGGCCGCGCCATCCCCGAAGTAGGTAACTGAGAGGTTGTCGGTACCGCGATAGCGATCGGCGAAGCCAAGTCCTGTCCCCAGCGGCACTTGCGCGGCAACTATGCCGTGTCCCCCATAAAACCCTTTCTCGACGCTGAACATATGCATCGAGCCGCCTTTGCCTTTGGAATAGCCATGGGCGCGGCCCGTCAGCTCGGCCATGATTCCCTTCAGGTCCATCCCTGTTGCAATCATGTGGCCGTGGTCCCGATAGCCGGTAATGACCTGGTCGCCCGGCTTCAGCGTCATCTGGATGCCGACGACGACGGCCTCCTGGCCGATATAAAGGTGGCAAAATCCGCCGATGAGACCCATGCCGTACATTTGCCCGGCCTTCTCCTCGAAACGGCGGATGGTCAGCATGGTGCGGTAAGCGGAGAGTTCTTGCTCCTTGCTGAACTCGGCGACGACAACCTTGGGTTCCGGGATCGGAGTTTTTTGGGCGATCGCCATTCGCACTCCCTTCGAAAGCGTCCGGCTATTGTGACGGAGCGTCGGTGGGCTTTCCTAAATCCCAATAGCTTATATTCCGCGGCGGCGAAAGCGTGGGGCCACTGCCAAGGATTGCGCAAAACGGCTTGAATTTGGCCAAAAATTTCAATGCAACCCTTGGGTAACGCGGCTGCTTGCCAGCGGTTACTACCGGGGATTTAGCAGGAGGGTCAGGTCGCGCCGGTCGACATATCCGATCAGAGCGCGGACCCGTTCGTCCAACATGTCGGGGTCGATCCGGTCGGTGCGCAAAAGTGAGACCCGACGTTCCCAATGCGCCCGCTCGGCCTTGAGCTCGGTCAGTTCGGACTTCATTACCGCAAGCTGCTGCTCGAGATCCTGCTGCGCCCGCAGCCCATGATTTCCGGTAAACGCGTTGGCGGCGAAATAGCCGATGAACAAGGCCGCAAAAATGTAGAGACCGAGAACGGTCAAGATGGTGCGGCGGCGGCGATGGGTGACCATGGCCGGCAGGATGGCCCTAGTCCGTTAAGACGTCTTTAATGCGATCGCTAATGATATCAATGGGGTTTGGCGCGGTTTGGCCCCTTTCCGTTCATGGGTTTGGCACTTTTGCAAATTAACCCCCTCCGTTACCCGCCCGCGCCGCGACACGCTTGGCGCCCGCCTCTCGCGCCATCTTCTGCCGATCTACCTCCTTGAGATAGATACGCAGCGTCTTCATGTTGGTGTGTCCCGTGATCGAGGCGACCAGATCATCGTCGCAGCCCGCCTCCTTGAGCGCGCAGGCTGCCGAAACACGCAAACCGTGCCCGCTATGATCGCCGACTCCGATTGACTGCAGCGTGCGCTTAATTGCCTTGCCCAGAGCATTGCTGCTTGCAAATGGCTTTCCACGCTCTGAATTGAGAATGTATCCGTTGATGCGAGGCGTCTGGAACGGCCTGCAAGGCCGGGTCTATGGCAATCCATACCACCTCGCTGGTCTTGCATTGTTTGACGCGGATCATGCCATCGCGAATGTGATCCCATTGCATGGCGATGACATCGCATTCCCGCTGTCCGGTGTAGAGCAGCAGGTAAAGTGCGAGCCGCACGGTCGGCGTTGCCGCGGCATCAAACCTGTCAATGATCTCCTGCGACCAGCGCTTGGTGATCTTTTTCTTCTTGTATAGATGCCCTTCGCCGGGTTGTGGCCGAGCGGCAGGCGTTGATGTTCAATCGCAAATTGCCAAAGCGTGCTTACGATGGTCACACATAGATCAGCCACCGATGGCTTGTGCTTCACACTGACGCTGTCGCGCATCGCACGTACGCCAACGGGTGTCAGATCCGCGATTTTGAATTGGCCTATCTCTCGCTTGATGATGTCGCAGAAAAACCGATAGTTCTTTTGCGTGCTTTCCGAGTGCTTCAATAGTCCGTGGTCATGGGCAAAGATATTTTTCGATTACCCAGCCAATAGTGCCATTGATGAAGGTGACGTCATTTCGCCCGAGCGAGCCATCCTGAGCGGCGTTAAGATGTCGCGCATAGGCTTCATGAAAGGCAGCGCCACCGGGTTTTGCCTGGAAGCTTGAATTTCTGGTGATGATACCGGAAATAGAACCGCCGCTTTCCGTGGCGGTCCTTGAAGCTGGTGACGTATTTCAGCTTATCGTTCGGTGCCGATCCCATAATATTGCTCTATTGGGT